>CAZWJY010000013.1:11591-18044 GCA_964634335.1 uncultured bacterium | reverse complement strand
GTTATCACTGTATGGTGAGGGAAGGGATTAGGCAAGATGCGGCAGGAAAGAGTCTTTATATCCTGCTGTTGATAGCTTATACCCTTACCAGTGCCATAGCCATCCATAGCGACATTATAAACATAGACTACATTCTCAGGACTGCAAGGGTACCAGCCAAGATATTGACCTGCCAAGTTCCATACTTGGTAGACATATGTCCTCAGTCTACATCCAAAGGGTGTTATTGTGCCTGGCACAGCCTCACACCAGCCATCTTGGAAATTGGGATTGGCTCCGGACCAACCGAGTGTAGAATGGAGACCCACAACAGAGGGATTATCAACCGGACGCTCAAAGGTTACATCACGCAGAACTTCGTATCTTCTTTTTGTCAAAAGTCTTAGCCGAAACCTCTGAAAGACCATAAAGGTGATAAAAAACTCACAGAGGAAACCCCTATTGCTGTGTCAACTCCTCTCTCAAAATCTCTGCTGCCCTTTTTAAGCCCCTCTTTTTTATATCCCCCATATGACCTACCCTTATTATCTTCCCCTTCAGCTTGCCCTGACCATCTGCAAAGAGAATCTTATGCCTCCTCTTTATCCTTTCTATAACAGCTGTCCCATCTACCCCCTTAGGTAATCTTATAACTGTTAAACCATTTGATGGTCTTTCAGGAAAGAATTGAAACCCTTCTAATAATCTCCTAAAATAGGATGCTCTCTTCTTATGCTCCTCCCAAGATTTTTCTATCCCCACCCTTGTCAACCTTTCTGTAGTTAAGAGCAAGCCATAGACTACAGGAATGGCAGGAGTATAAGGGGTTTGACCTCTTCTTGAAAACTTCTCATAAGTAGAAAAGTCCCAGTAATATTTAGGAGATTTAGATACCTTCACAAACCTCCATGCCCTATTATTTATAGCTAAGAAGGAGAGTCCTGGAGGTGCACCAAGTGCCTTCTGAGAAGCTCCTATAGCCACATCTACCTTCCATCTATCCATCCAGAACTCATCAGCCCCAAGTCCGGCTATGGCATCAATTATGAGAACCTTTCCATACTCTCTTGCTACCCTGCCAAAGGATTTAATGTCGTTTAAGACTCCTGTAGAGGTCTCAGTTAAGGTAGAAAAGATAAATTTGATATGCGGGTATTTCTTAATATTCTCTTCTAACATTTCCAAAGGGATAGCCTTTCCATATTCTACTTTTAAGGTGTGAACATCTGCTCCAAATCTTCTGCATATCTCTTCCCACCTCTCACCAAATTTGCCACAGGATGTCACAAGAACACTATCCTTTGGTGAGACAAGATTAGCCACTGCTGCCTCCATTGCTCCTGTCCCTGAGGAGGTAAATACAAAAGTCCTCCCTTTAGTCTTAAAGATGGGCTTTAGATTCTCAAGGAGCTTCGAGAGAATTTCTGAGAAGGTCTCCTCCCGATGGTAGACAAGGCTCTTTGACAGTTCCCTTCTTACTCCGTTTGATAAGTTAACAGGTCCTGGAGTAAAGAGGGTATAGCTACTTACTCTTTTTGATGGCACAATACTCCCCGCACATAGTGCATACCCCTTTAGTCTTAGAAGGGAATCTTGAATATATCTCCCTTGCCCTCTTAGGGTCTATACTCATCTTAAGCATCTCTCCCCAGTCCAACATCCCTCTTGCCTTAGATAGCTTATAATCCCATTCCTTAGCCCCTCCTATCCCCTTAGCCACATCAGCTGCATGGGCAGCTATCCTTGTAGCAATAACCCCTTCCCTTACCTCTTCTACCACAGGAAGCCCCAAGTGTTCAGATGCAGTCACATAACAGAGGAAATCTGCTCCGTAGAAGGCTGCCAGAGCCCCACCAATAGCTGAGGTTATATGGTCATAGCCTGCTGCTATATCTGTAACTATAGGACCCAAGACATAGAAGGGAGCCCCATTACAAACTTTCTTCTCCATTATTACATTTGCCTCAATCTCAGATATAGGGATATGTCCAGGACCCTCTACCATTGCCTGAACCCCTGCCTCCCTTGCTCTTTGTATAAGCTCCCCCACTATTAGAAGCTCAGAGATTTGAGCAGAATCAGTAGCATCAGCTAAGGAACCTGGACGGAGTCCATCACCAAGGGATAGAGTCACTCCATACTCCTTAGCCATATCTAATAACTCATCATAGTATTCATATAAGGGATTCTCTTTATTATTGAACTTCATCCATTCTGCAAGGAGAGAGCCTCCTCTACTCACTATTCCGGTAAGCCTTGGGGATTCCTTCAATCTCTGGAGTGCCCTCTGAGTTATGCCACAGTGGACAGTAATAAAATCCACACCGTCCTTAAGGTGTCGCTCAATGGAATTGAATATCTCCTTTACCGATAGTTCCACAAAGGATTTCTTAAGATTTTTTGACTTTACTGCTGCCTCATAGATAGGAACAGTTCCTACAGGGACAGAAGATTCTGCAATTATCGCTTCTCTTATCTCATCAAGGTCATCACTCACTGATAGGTCCATAACAGTATCAGTGCCTGCTTCTATAGCAGCCTTCAATTTCTTCAGTTCTAAATCAAGAGAGGAGAGGTCAGGTGAACTTCCTATATTGGCATTTACCTTTGTGCGTAACCCCTCTCCAATACCTATAAGTCTAACCTCCCTTCTCCTCTTTCTATTAAAGGGAACAACAATTGTTCCCTTCTCAATCCCTTCCTTCAAAAACTGAGGGGATACCCCCTCCCTCTTAGCCAACTCTTCAAATTCCTTCATCTCTTCTCTTTACCTCCTTTATCTCTTGTAAGGGGAGGTAGAGCTCATAGTCTGTTCCTAACCTCACCACTACCCTGGAATTGAATATATCAAGCCCTATTATCTTCCCTTTTCCTTGTTTTGTTTCTACCTTAGAGCCTATCTTAGGGAATCTCTTAAGACTCTCCTGATAGAACTCCCTTTCAAAAGCCAGGCAGCATAAGAGTTTACCACAGGCTCCTGTAATCTTCAAAGGAGAGACATAGAGGTTCTGTTCCCTTGCCATTCTCAAGGTGATATGTCTCAATTCAGAAAAGAAGGAGTGGCAACATAGCTCCCTCCCACAAGGACCCAATCCTCCCACATATTTTGTATAGTCTCTCACCCCAATCTGTTTTATAGCTACCCCCATCCTTAACCTTTGAGAAAGGGCTTTATGAAAAGTTCTGAAGTTTAATCTCTGAGGGGAGAAGAAATAGAAGGCGATCTTCTTTCCATCCCATCTATAGTGGGCATCTATGAGTTTCATAGGGAGCTTGAATTCCCTTAACAGCTCTCTAAAGACCTCCATAGCCTCCTCAGCCTTTTTACGGTTCCTCTCTGTCTCCTCAACCTCCTCAGGCTCTGCCTTTCTCATAACTACCCCTACAGGTTCATCAGTCTCTATGGACTTAATCACCTTCCCCAAATCCTCTCCATCTGAAATCTTACAGATAACCATATCTCCTGCTCTCACATCCAAGTCCTGGACTACAGCACAGGGCTCTATCCTGAACTGATGAAACTTAACCAGGTAACCACTCATAATTAATAGGAAAGGGGAGAGACAAGGATATACCTCCCTACTCCACTCTTATCCTCAAACACAAACTTCTTCCCCCACCGATAGTAATACCATATCTGATAAGCGTTTCTTCCAGGCTCAAAGGGATAGTTCTCTATCTCATCTGGCTCCCCATACTTCATATATACCCTTGCCCTATCACTCCTGTATCCTAAGTCTCCTCCTGAGAAATGGGACTCACAGTATTCTATCTTTCTAAAGTACTCCTCTTTGGTTTCATTCCTCTCAGTCTCTGGCACAGAGTCCTTAAGCTTCCAGAAAGCATCCCAGGCTTCTTTACGATTCTCCCTGGGTGTAGTTTTAAGCCTCTCCATCTCCTTTGGACTGGCTATATATATGAGTTGGTTCACTTTTTTAAAATATTCCTTGTCAGAGAGATAGAAGGGGTTATTTATAAAGAAATTGAGTTCGGTGGAAAATACTCTCTTCCTGCCTTCATAGCCATCAATTATCAAGGAATACTTCCCATTCTCTAATCCCTTAATAGGGAAGGAGAATCGGGGATGGGAGGAGAAGCCCTTTATATCTCTCTCAATCATCCTCCGTCCTCTCTTTATCTCAAATCTTATGGAATCTATCTGTTTATAAAGTTCTAAATCAACCCCCAGGGTATCTCCCTCCTTATATCTCCTATTGACTATCCGCGCACCATCCCTTTTAAATTCCACTCCACCAAAATATTCAACCCTCGCATCTACTTTAAACCCTCTCCTCCACTCCTCAGAGGAGACCTCATCCCTTATAATCAATTCTCCCTTATATCTATCTGGAGGAACCAGAAGGGAGACCTTACCAGATATGGGTGGAGAATCGGTTTTGGTATCCATATAACTATCTACCTTATACTCGCGCTTCCATGTCTTTCCAGCTATAAGCTCCTTATGAGAGAAGAGTTGAAGATATACCCTGTAGTTAGCCACAAACCCCTTATCCTTGGTAATAAATTTAAAAGTTGTGGGAGGAATCTCATACCAGAGTTCAAATCTCACAGTATTGGCAGAGTCTTTAAATACTGCATAGTCATAAGAAAAAGGGGCAAGTGCCTCCCTCAATAAGAGTATTATAATTGCCATCATCCTAAATTATAGGGAGTCTTTCAAAAAAGTCAACTATCCTTCTCCTAAGAGTCTCAATTTCCTTTTTGCTCTCTCAATATTCTTCTTGGCATTGGGATAATCTGGTTTTATCTCCAACACCTTCTCCCACAATTTTATAGATAACTCATACTCCCCTTTTGTATAGGCTTCAATTCCAGCCATATATAACCTCTCAGCATCCTCCCTCTTTGTTCTCTTACGAATCTTCTCCATATAAGACTTTGCCTCCTGATTATTGGGTTGATAGAGTAGAACTATTGCAAACTCCTTCTCTGCCTCCCAGAGGGCTCCTCTTCCAAACCTGGATATACCAAGCTGGAGGTGATACCTGATTAACTTCTCTATCTCTCTTTGTATATAATCCCTCTCCTTAAGAAGCCTCTCATTCCCAGGAGCAAGTTTCAATAATCTTTTACATTCTAATAGAGCCTTCCTCCACTTCTTCTCTTTCTCATACTTCTTTATTGCTATAAGACCTGAGGCTACCCTTTCTGCTATCTTTAATTTAGTTCTGCGGATATACTCATCAGCCCTCTTACTCTCAGGGTTATACCTTTTAATATCCCTCCAGTGCTTAAGGGCAGAAGAGTAATCTCCCTTTGAATAGCTCTTTAAACCCTTTTTAAAGAGGGTATCCACATCTGGACTATACTTAGGGTCCTGAGATATATAGATAGAGAACTCCTTAAGGCTCTTCTCTTTATAAGAGAGAGCCTCTGCATTTGTAGAGTCTATCTGGAGGATAGAATCGAATACAGCCATAGCATCTACATAGTTATGTTCTTTATAGTATCTCTTACCAGAAAGGAGCAGTCTATTTATCTTCCTTAAATTCTCCTCTCTCTCTACTCGGTCATACCAGTATTGGGCTTCCTTATTTGCAGGGTCCCAGAGAAGGGAGAGGTCAAAGGCATTAAGGGCATCTTTGTATCTACCCTGATTATAAAACTCCTTACCCTGGGATAAATAGGACCTGGCAGTAGAATACTCCTTCTCTTTAAATCTGGCGTATATCTCTGCAATTCTTCTCTCTTCTCTTCTACCAATCCTAAACAGGGTAGAGAGGAGAAACTCTCCATTGCCATAGCCAAGCTCAACCCTTATATCCTGAAAATCCAATCCGAACCCAAAACTGAAGGAGAACTCCTCTTTATAACTAAGTCCCGCCATAATATTTATCTCAGGGCTAAGGTCTGTAAAGGAGTAGAATGCACCTGTATGGAATCCCAAAGGCATTGCCTTCTCTTTATCTATCTCAAAGAGTAGTTTAGTCTCTCTATACTGATACTTCAGACCCCAATGCAAGATGGTTTGAGGTTTTGAATAAAATAGAGATAATCCTGGACAGATATTCCCAGGCACATTCTTAAATTCTAAGGGGGATAGAAGGAATCCCAGACTTAACAGGGGATAGTATTCCTCTCTCTTTTCTAAACCCACACTCATACCTATGGATAAAGGAGAGATATCCCTCTCTATACCTGTAAGGATACCATCGCCTCTGTAAGTTCCAATACCTATAACCATCCCCTCCCCTATCCCCTGACTATAACCGATAAAGGGGTAGTCGAGAAGACCTGTAGAAGATTTTTTTAAAGATAGAATAAGACTCTTCCCCTTAAGATGGGTGAGACCGGCAGGGTTATAATAGAGAGCAGAGGGGTCATCGGCTAAGGAGACGAAGCAATCACCCATAGATAGAGGTCTTGCATTCAACTCAGACTGAGCAAAAATAACAAACAATAAGATTGTCCCCATCCCCTTAGATTAACTCAAGAATTTAGTTTGTCAATACA
>CAZWJY010000013.1:0-11491 GCA_964634335.1 uncultured bacterium | reverse complement strand
TCATTCCTGCTTTATAAGGACGAGCTTTCTAATCTTCCTATAACCCTTACTTGCAAAGCAACAGAAATAGACCCCTGATGGGACAGACTTGCCCCTCTCGTCTCTCCCATCCCATCTCACCCTCCTAAATCCTGGCTCCTCCACCCCATTCACCAGGGTTCTGACCAATTTACCACCAATATCATAAATCATCAGGCTGACCTCTGTCTTCACAGGAATCTGATAATGAAGAGTAAGGGGCGGATAGGAAGGGTTGGAGGGTATAGAGAGAGCAAAACTCTTGGGAACTAATCCTCTATCATATACCCCTTCCTTCTTCTTCAATCTCACCGGATAGGGGAATTTTTTATCATCAGGGTCATTAGAGAAGATAGATAGAATACCATAGCCTGTAAGACCACCCATAATAGAGGTATCACAGGTAACCTCAACCCTCAAGGAGTCCTTAGGAGAGAGACTGAAGTTTGTAGGCTCTGCATCTATAATCCATAGAGTTTGGGTATTTATACTATCTATCCTGAGCTCTCCATCCCCAAAATTGGATATCCAGAGATTCCCTTTCAAACTCTCCTCTGCGTCAATAACAAGGGTATCAGGTTTAACTCTCATATCTGGTTTCAGGATATCTACCCCGAGCATTACCCATTCATAATAGGGGTTATTGTAGGAATCATTGGAAAGGAATTTTATAACCCCTAAGTAGTTTCCTTCATTAAGCATCCTTGGGTCTATATAGACCAATATTTCTGTTGAATCATACGCCTCAAGGGTACAGGCTTGGGGCTCTATCTTTACTATCCAATTATTCTGAGTAGTTATCCTACTAACCCTTAACTCCTTCCCTCCCCTATTTATAACCCATAAGGTATCTATTAAAGGCTGAGTGGGTATAGAATCAAAGGAACGGACATAAAGGCACCTTAAGGTCTCTGGTTTTACTGATATCTCAGGCCATACCCCCTTAAGGAGCTTTACAGGCTCCAAGTATACTCTCTCATCAGGGTCATTGGATGATATGAGAAGGTTTGTGAAATACTTCCCATCTGCAAGACCTGTGGTATCTACTGAAATCTTTATCCCCACAGAATCCCGGGGTTCTACTTGAAAATTATAAAGAGATAGGGAAGTAATCCAATGAGGGGTAGCAATAATATTCCAGACCTTAAGAACCTGGTTCCCTCTATTACACACCCACATCTTAGAGGGCAAAAGACCAAAGTGCTTTACCAGTGCCCTCTGAAGATAATCATAATTATCATCATACCATACAGCTCCATCCGCACTAAACTTATCCCCCCATGATGGAGTAAAGTCCACCATTGATGACAAATCGCCAGGGGTATTCTCATAATGACCTATCCAGAATGTATCAGAATAGACAAGTCCCAGGGAGGAGATATCAAAGTCTATCCATTCACTCGCCCCTGCATCCAGACTTACCTGAAATTCTAAACTTAAATCCCTTTCTCCTGGCTTTCCCTTATCATTCTTCCATACAAATAGAGAGCAGGTCTTTGTAGCAGGGTCTACACCTGTATTGGAGAAAGCAACCTGGATATGTTTCAAGGAGCATAGCTGAGTAGGGATAAGGGCTGTAGCCTCATACTCCACCTGCCACTCCTCAGGAAATATAAAGAAGGGTCCTTCATAAGGATGCTGAAGGGTATCAAGCCCCTCTGCAACCAGAGAGGAGAGAATCTTTCCTTTCACAGGTATAGGATTTTTTATATCTCTACCCCCTTTTACAGGATGGAGGGAATAGTCAAAGACAATGGTATCTGGAATAACCTCTATATCAGGTCCTGTGGACACCCGACAGCTATCCTCGTAAGGGAGACAATTCTGAGCAGTTACTGTAACCTCCATAGTCCCTACAGTAGATGGGTTTATAGAGAGAAGAGCTATACCATCATCCCCTGTCTCACCATATTCATAGACCTCATCCCCTTTCCTCACACATACAAGAGCTCCCTTTACTGGATTACTATTATGCTTCACCTCCACCTTAAACTCCTGAGGTCCTAAGGAGACTACAGCAGGGAAGCTCACATCAAGCTGTGTAGGGATATCTGTCCATATCCCCATCTCTGGTTCACCGAAAAGGTTAAGTTCATATATACACCATCTCGCAACTCCACTCCATCGAGCCTCACCTATATGTAGAAACTTCGCGGTTGCAAGAGCCACCCCTATCTTATATATACTATCAGCAAATAGAGCATTAAAAAAGGATAGGTCAAGAGCTTCTGATGGTCCCATCCCTGGAGGAGTCCCCCAGCCGAATCTTGAATTACCTATCCAGGCTACTGTTCCACCATTAGAGTTGTTCATAAAGTGCTCCACAATACAGTTGTAATCCATTGCCCCTACAAGACAGGCGATGGATATATATATCCCTATCCTATCCTTATTCTCCAGTGCATCAGCCTTAGGGTTATTTATCACACCATCTGCGCAGGATAATGCCCAGGGGTTTCCGTGAGTAGCCTGATGAATAAGGTTATAGCCTGATTCTAAGGAGTCGAGGACTGCATTGGCAGATAGGTTGTCGTAGGTATACTCATAGAGCTTAGCTATCTGGAACCCTGGGGGGGTGAGGGAAGCAATGGAATTATTCACCTCCTCCCCTGTGTAGAGGGGGTCTGTCCAGAGAATCTCAGCAGGCAGGAGTTCCTTCTTCAAATAACTCACATCAGGCTCTCTCTCATATTTCAGAACCTTATCCACAAAGGCTTTTACCTCATCAGAATTATTTACAGGGGCTCTCCCTACAAAGACATCAGGATACATATCTACATCATCTGTAAACTCCCCAAATACCCCATTCCCATTCCCATCCCAGTCTCCATCCAGATCAGAATAGTAGAGGTCACAGGGTATAGTATCCTCATCAGGCATAAAGCCCTGGTCCGTAGTAAAGATATAACACTCTCTATCTGGAATCACATCTGTATCACCACCCAGAAGGACAAACTCTATCCCCCAGTTCTCCTGGGCATACTGGATAAAACTCCTAATCTTCTCCTGGGGGTCCCTCCCTGAGAAATTCAGGAGTATATCCTCTAAGGAGACGATAGTATCTCTCACCCCTTTCTTTGTATGCCAATCACAAAGAGGCTGGAATCCTGAGCGATACTTCTCCTGGGTTATTATGACCTCTCTATATTCTGAAGGAAAAGAGATGAATGGAACCCTTTCCAAATCCTCTGGATTTATTATCCTCTTCTTAATATTCTCTAAGAACAGAGGGCTAAGTCTTGCCTTAGGAGACCTAAAACCTGCCTTGTAATGAATTCTAATGGTAATCTCTCTATGAAATATCAACCTCCCTTCATTGGGAATATATTCCAGGGGATAGATAAAAACCTGACCGACCCCTATCCCCCCAAGATACCCCTGATGAGCAAACTCTGCTCTCTTCAAAGGGTAGGGCATTGAATCTTCATATATCTTTGGATTACCCTCAATCAGCTCAAATTTTTCTCCCCTAATAAGAGGTCTGGGTGGTTGGGCAGGAAGGATATTATATCTACCCTCAAGAGGTTCTGATTTCAGACCCTCCACTTCTACTTTTGTAACCTTCATCCCGGAGGGGAGGAAGATATCTACAAGTTTTCTCGGAAGGAGGGGGTTCCCTACCTCATCTGTCCAACCACACCCCCTCAAGGCTACCAAATCATAACCACTTATCCTTAGAAAAGAGAGGTCAGATTTTGAGAAGGAGATAGTCTTTACAACCTCCCCTGCATTGAGATTAAAGGACAGGAAGAAATAAATTCCCCAGAGGATGGGAACCCTCACTTAAGACCTCTCTTTAAAAACCGAGGGGGGTCCGAAATCGGACCCCCCTCTCTTATCTTATCTCAGCAGGACCAGTTTCCTTGTGCCGGTATATTCTGGCGCATTCATCCTTATGAAGTAGACTCCGCGAGCCACTCTCCTTCCAGCGTTGTCGGTCCCGTTCCAGAACACCTCTCTATATCCTGCCTCTACTTTTCCATCCACAAGAGTCTTCACCAGTTTTCCTGATATATCATAGACCCTCAGACTGACCCTTGAGGTATAAGGCACATCGTATTTGATGACAGCAGAGGAGGCTATAGGGTTGGGTAGAACCTGAGAGAGACTGAATACCTTGGGAAGTCTGGCAGTCTCATCAACACCCCAAGGAGGCTTATTCACATAGACCGTTTTAGTATCATTATTAGGATCCTCATCACTCCATACCTCAGCAAGCCTGAACTCAATCCTCATAAACCGTCCTGTATTGGGATTATTAGAAATCGTGGTAGGAGGAACTTTAAAGGTGCCAAAGTCTACAGTATCAGCAACAGGAGGTCCTGATGGTGAACCCCTCCAGTTGAGGTCTGCAATCCAGGCACCGGACTGATAAAGGAGAGAGTCAGGAGGTGTTTCCTCACCTGCATTATATATCTTAACCGTAACCGGTATCTGAGTAGTATCCCGGTATCCCACATTTGTGAAGACTGCCTGAAGGTTCATATCCTGTCCAGAATCTATCGTGGCTTTATCCTCAGGGGATAAGACTGCAGTGCACTCTATATCATAGGTCCATAGCACCCAGAAGTCAAACTCTGTGGAGTCATTATATGGACAGTGGTCAGCACCGTGGAGCCCTGGATAGGCATAGTTGACACACATTACGGCATGGTAGTGTTTACCACCCTCTCCTGTATTCTCCCACATAGGAGGTTTCACCTTTATAAGGGAATCACCTGTATCAAGGCTATCTATGCCCACATAACCTGAATGAACCACATTACCCTCGTCATCGGTCACCTGGACAAAGACCCTGAACCTATGTTCTGTCTTATCAAAGAGCTTGACCCTACCTATGTTGGCTATCTTGCACTCAAAGTTAACAGAGGTGTGGTCTTCAAAGTAATACCCCGGTTCATAAGCAGGCTCCCCCCACATCATAGGCTTTGTCACCTCATAGAGGGTGGCATCATAGGTTCCTGTGCGTATATAAGTCTCCAGAAGTGGATGGGCAGGCTGAGTGTCAGGATAAGGACTCAAGAGGAAGGGTATAGAGAAGAAGGGGATAGCCTGAGGATGAGACCCACTTACATACATACCCCACAGCGGTCCATGAGGTCCCTTCATATCATCAAAATGATAGCTGGTCGCATTTTTCCCAAGGGTCATATTGAAGAGAACAGGACCTGCCAGGAGGTCCCAGTAAGGGGTATTCACCCTTACCCCTCCTGCTCCCAGCTGTAACATCAGGACATCCATATAGAAGGGTGGACAGTAGCCATAGTTAGAAGTGCCATTCCTGTGGAGACCTGTCCAGTAAACCATCCAGGCATCAGGCTCATTAGCAGCAGGGAAAGAATTCGGGTATACCCTTGCAGGGTCAAGGTCTGGGGCTATCTTCCTTGTCCAGCAACCAGGGGCTAAGGAGTCTCCAAGATAAAGTTCATCATTGAACCAACGCTGACCCATATTCTTATTCAGATAGGTGAAGTTAGGAGGTCCTATACTGGCATCCTTGTCATCAAACCAACCATCATGGTCAGCACTCCTTCCATGATGAGGTGCAGTCATATCTAAGGATGGATAGATAGTAGTAGACCACCAGTCACCCCAATAATGCAGGTATTTATAGTAGAAGCAATTTGGATGTCCTGCTACACCGTATCCAGGTACATTATCCTCAACAAGAGCCATCTCAAAGTCCTGATAGCAATCATCAGGAAAACCCTGAAGGATATAACAGGCAAGAGCCTGGACCCAGGAGAAGCCTATCTGAGAACCTCCGTAGGGGATATAGGATGCAATGGCGATGTTCCTTCCTCCAAACACAAAGTTAGGCTGATTTGTATGGTATTTAAGGGTATCCTCACAACCAACCGATACATCCTTCTCAAAGACATCATTATCAGGGTTCTCGTCCAATCCCCAGGTAATCTCAGCAGTCATATGATACTCTGTGGGTATATCCTCAGGTATCCAGATCTTGGCAAACTGGAACTCGTCCTGCGCACCATGAACCCTTGTGGGGTCAGCCCATCTATCGGTGCCCAACCCTGTCAGGGAGACATCCGCATTATCCCTGTAGACCTCAGTCCCTGCCTTATCTATACGAAGGGTGATGGGTGCATTGGTGCAGGAGTTACGCCCAACATTCTGGACAAGCACCTTGGGCTGCAACTCTGTCCATCTCAGGACCCTATGGAAAGGAGGGTTGATAATGGTTATAGTGAGGTCGTTGTAGTATCGCTTGAAGTAGTCGAACTTTAATGGATAACAGTCCCTGAGTCTGTTCGGGTCTACAGCAAGACCTTTACTACCATCCTCATTCTCAAGTCCTACAAGGTCATAAGTCCCTGATGCATTATTCTTCCATTGGGCTGGAGGCTCTGCATTATTAAAGACCCTTGTCCCTGTTGAGGCATCATATCTGGAGTGATAGAAGTAGAAAATCTGCTGAGGTATCAGAATCCTACCCTGGTAGAGATACATCTGGGCAATCTCAGGCTCTGCTGTTGTATCCTTTAGCCCTGGTCTTCCAAGCCTTCCAACAAAGTATGCCCAGGTATCACTGGGACAAGGATTTAGAAGCTGAAGCTGGAACCTGTAATGGTAGTCAGGATTAGAAGCAAGGGCTACATCACACCATTCAATCACAAAGACAGGTATCCAGAGATCAACCGCCATTACACTCTGTGTAGGGTCAGGATGGGCAGTATAGCTGGTATCTGCAGTAATGAGATGAAGCCTGTAGAACCTTAGACCCCATAGAACAGCTCCTGAGTCAGCATGGACATAGGTATACTCGTCTCCCCAGAAGGTAGACCATCTCCAGTTCTTCCTATCCCACCAGGGATGTCCAGCAGCCTTTGCTCCCCAGGATGGGTTCTTCCAAGGGGTAGCAGGCCATCCCTGCTGCTTGGGAACCAAGTCTGTCCAGTAAGGAGCGAGAGTAGCATTGGGATAGGCTCCGTCAGGGAGGTGACCATGAGATTCCTTATCTATATCTCCAGCATTAAAGGCTGCCCATCCATCAGAGGAGATATCTATCTTTGTATAGAGCCTCTCAGCAAAGAAGAAGTAGAGCGTATCCCACTCAAGCTCTGTGAAGTGTGTCTCCGCACTCATCTCAGGTGGAATCTTCCCACCTGTCTTCAGGTCCACACCATGGACGATATCTCCATCGTGAGCTAAGATATGCCCTACCCAGAAGGAGTCTGCAGCAGGATTATCCGGCCATCCAGAAAGCTCAATCCAGTGAACAAAGGGCTCAGGACAGCTCCCATTCAGGGGATGGTTGGCATCGGGTCCTGGGGTAGGGTTCGGACCATCCCATCCAAGACGCCAGGTATGGGTCGGATCCCAAATCCAACCCCGTTCTCTTAAGTAAGGTATCTCCTGAGGATTGAAGACATAAGAGCTCTCAGGATAGAAATCGCCAGCAGAGTTGAAGCCAGAGAAGTAGAAGGTAGTATCATCATTCCACCAATAGAACGCATTCTCTATATCACCACCTCCAGAATTCGTTGCATAGGCTATTCCACCCATAAGGGTGAATAACCCTATTATAATAAACACCTTTTTAAACATCTCTTCCCCCTTTATTTTCTATCTTTGTTCCCCTCTTTTCTTGCCTTTCACCTCCTTTTGTTAAGATATAGTAGGGGGAGGAACCCCAGAACCTTAAGAAGTTCCTCCCCTTATATCCTTTCATCCTTAGTGGACAATCACCAGTTTCCTTGTAGAGGTATACTTAGGCGCATCCATCCTTACAAAGTAGATACCCTTTGCAACCCTCTTGCCACTGTTATCCAGACCATCCCATACAATATCCCTGTATCCTGCCTCTACCTTACCATCTACAAGGGTCCTCACCAACTTCCCTGATATATCATAGACCCTCAGGCTGACTCTTGAGGTATAAGGCACATCGTATTTAATCACTGCAGAAGAGGCTATAGGGTTGGGTAGAACCTGAGAGAGACTGAATACCTTGGGAAGTCTGGCAGTCTCCTCAACACCCGTTCCAGGCACATTCACATACACAGTCAGGTAGTCATTATTGGGGTTGTCATCCATCCAGGTCTCAGCCACTCTGCACTCTATCTTCATATAGCGACCTGTCTTGTCATTATCAGGAATCGTAGTAGGAGGAACCTTGAAGTCTCCAAAGTGGTAGACTATGGAGTCTGGTGCACCAGCTGGCGAGCATCTCCAGTTGAGGTCAGGGATAGTATAGTTATACATAGCAAGGAGTGACTCAGGTGGTGTCTCATCTCCTGCATTATAGACCTTGGCAGTTATAGGGATATTGATAGTGTCGTTTATACCCACATTCTTAAACACAGCGGTTATAGGCATCATCTCACCAGAGTCAATGACCGCGAGATTCTCAGGCTCCACAATCTGAGTGCAGGCTATATCATAGGTCCAGAGCACCTTAAAGCTAATCCTTATGGTATCATTATAAGGACAGTGATCGGCACCGTGTAAACCAGGATAGTCAAAGTTGACAAACATAACCAGGTCATAGGTGGTATCACCCTTATAAGGACCATGGGCTGCATCACCAGAGCTTGCCCACTTGGGTGGATTGGCAGTCATATGGTCACCTACACCAAGGGATGTGATACCCACACCATCATGGGCTACCTCATCTCCATTCGCATCATAGACATACCAGTATACCCAGAACGGATGAGCATTGGTGTTTGTCAACTCCTCCCTTCCAATATTGGCGATATCAGCCCTGAAGTCTACAGGTGTGTTAGCCTCTATATAGTATCCAGGCTCTAAACCTGCATCACAATAACCAGGCTGCACAATCTGATAGAGGGTGGCATCATAGGTCCCTGTATGGATATAGGTCTCAATCATAGGATGACAGGGCTGAGTCTCAGGATACTCAGAGAGCAGATAGGGCATTGAGAAGAACCAGTTTGCCCAGGCTATACCCTTCTCTGGAGCCAGAAGTCCATTATCATTAAACCCTCTATACCAGCCAAAGCCTGTGAGATCCCAGTATGGGTTTATCCTCCGACCATCTACATCAAAGCTAAGGGCATCAATATAGTGGGTGCCAGGAGGCCACACCCCATGTAACCATTCGCTGGTATACTCACCTGTCCAGTAGACAACCCATCCATCAGCATCACCACCACCATGCCATGCACCTTTGGCTAAGGAGTCACCAAGATAGAACTCCTCTGTATACCAGACAGAACCTATATTCTTAGTTAGCTTTGTCTGTCCAGGAGGACCCTCAGACTCTGTAGCAAGGTCATTTATATCAAACCATCCATCAGCATCATAGGAGTCATCTGTAGAGAGGGGCGGATACATTATATAAGGAGCCGCTGTCCTATCAGGCTCACCTGCCTCAAAGATTCCTGCCACATTATCCCTTATAAGGGTCATCTCAAATCTACCATAGCCATCATCAGGGAAATCCTCAGCTATCCAGGCACCATAACCCTTTACCCAGGAGAAACCTATCTGGGAACCTCCCCAGGGTATAAAGGTCTCAAAGTCCTGGGATATGGTATAGTCAGGTTCTCCACCAAGCCAGTTGCCACCTGTCCAGCACCAGTCAAAGTCAGGCTCCTTATCATGCCAGGCTAAGGTATCATCGCAGTGAACCCAGAGGTCCTTCTCATCTATATTATTTCCGGTAACACAGTTATCCAGACCCCATACCACCCTTGCTGTCATCGTATACTGGGTCCCTATCTCTCCGGGCTTCCAGTTCTTGGCAAACCTGAAGGTATCTGCTGTCCCATCTGCCTTCTTAGGAACCCTCCACCTATCAGTGCCCAGACCTGTAAGATTCACCTGCCTGGAGTCATAGTAGACCTGGTTCCCTACTGTATCCACTACCTCAATCTCTATAGGAGCATTTACAGCAGAGTTCCTACCAAAGTTGGAGACATAGACCACAGGTCTGAGGTTTGTATACCTCAATACAATATTGAAGGGCGGGTTGACTATCTGAATCCCCAGGTCCTCATAGCAACGCTTGAAGTAGTCAAACTTAACCTTATATCCATCGCTCAGAAGAGCATAGTTGGCAGTGAGACCCTTTACTCCATCCTCATCCTCTATACCCACAAGGTCATAATTCATAGCCTTATTATCAGGCCAGTTAGCTGCCCCACTGGACCTATGGTGATAGAAGAAGATGACCTGTTGAGGGATAAGGCATTTAAACTGATAGAACCACATATTGGCTACCTCTTCCTCAGCCACAGACTTCCGTATCCCGGGTCTTCCCAGCCTTCCAACAAACTTTGCCCAGTTGGTATCCCTAAGAACAGGGTTTATGAGCTGAGCCTGGAAGGTATAGTGCTGGTTAGGCTCAGAAGCCTTCTGAACATCGCACCACTCTATGATGAAGACAGGGACAGGCACATATACATGACCGCGTGGAGGCATACCAAGACCATGGTCCCAGGTGGGCCAGGTGGTGTCAGCAGCATCAAGGGCAGAGGAATAGGCATCTACCACATACCACCTCCACCCATACAGAACAGCACCAGAGTCTGGAAAGACATAGTTAGGATAATTATCCAGAGATGGGTCTATCCAGTAGTGTGATCCATAAAAGGGCTGGTCTGTCTCAAAGTCATACCAGTAAGGGGCAAAGGTGGCATTGGGCTTCTCACTCTCAGGAAGCTTACCCTGAGGGTTGCGCACCCCCACATTACTTACACTCCCTGAATTAAAGGCAGCCCATCCATCAGTAGATATAGCCACCTCTTTGTATACCCTTCCAAACCACCAGAACCAGGCATCACCCACAAGATTCTGCCAGTTGTTCTCATTATTGAGCTCAGGCGGAATCTTACCACCATGGGTGAGCTTTATAGGCCCCTTGGCAGCATTACCGGTAAGGTTAATGATGACCCCTAACCAGTAACCATCACCAGCCTTCAGGGTATCCCCATAGTTCCTAAGCTCATACCACTCTGTAAACTTATGAGGGACACCATTCAGTGTGTCATACGGCGAGAGGCCTGAGTTTGTAATTGAAGCATCCACCTTCCAGGGTATCTGCTGCGGATAGCCTAAGTAACCGGACGGACTCCACATACTTGTTTTATAGTTATCATTCCACCAGTAGTAGCCATTCTCTGCATCACCACCACCAGAATGGGTAGCCATTGCTACCATCCCTAACCCGAAGATGGCTATCAGGGTTAGCATCTTTGCTTTCATTGCTTTTCCTCCTTTTTATTTTTCCCCTTTCTCTCTTTAACTTTTCCCTCTCCTCCTTTCTTTTATAACCCTTCTATTAAAACCCTTATAGGCGGTAACCTTCTCCGGTCTTTGACTCCCTACCGCCTTGGGAGTCTTTCCAATTATATAGAGAAGACCTCTCCTGTCAAGGGGGAACCCCAATTGTCAAGAGAGCTACCTTATTATATAGCAATAATCGTGCCAGTCAAGGGGGGATACAAACCATTGAAAGACAACCCTTTTCCTCTCTCTTAGCTGA
>CAZWJY010000012.1:0-18338 GCA_964634335.1 uncultured bacterium | reverse complement strand
GGTGGTGAGTGTGGAATTTATAGTAAGTGAAGCATTAACTATAATTCCTACATTCATCTTTGCAGTGCTCCCTTTGGCACCTTTAAATGAGAAATATCCTACAAGAGAGGAACTTGCTGAGATTTTGCCTCACTATATACTCACTACCTCTTTAGTCTCAGCCACCACTGTATGGGGGATAGGGAGTCTCTTTGGAGATAGGAGGAGTTATTTAAAAGGACTCCTTGGAGGGTTTGTAGGGAGCCTCATCGGGGGGATATGCCTGTATGAAGTATTTTGGTCAGGGAGAAGCTACCGTCGACTTTTCGATTTGGGTCCTTTTCACTCGTATGGGGACTATTTTGGGCATGTTCCCTTTTGGGCACCAGCCCTTGGAGCCACAATTGGGTATAATTTATAGAAAGGAGAGATACTAAAATGGGTCTTTTAAAGCTCAGCTTATCACCCCTTGACAGAGGGGAGATTTTTACTATAATATTAAGGCGTTGACCTGAATATGGGGTTGACAGAAGGGTTTTTTTATTTATATTAGAAACTATGCCCATGTAGCTCAGTCGGTAGAGCACATCCTTGGTAAGGATGTGGTCGCCGGTTCGATTCCGGCCGTGGGCTGGGGAGTTTTTAAGGGTTGTAAATAAAGGAGGAATGAAGTGGCAAGAGCAAAATTTGAAAGGACTAAACCACACCTTAATATAGGAACTATAGGGCATGTGGATCATGGTAAGACCGTTCTTACCTCTGCTATTACTAAGGTTCTAAGCTTGAAGGGGTTGGCAAAATATGTCCCCTATGAGGAGATTGATAAGGCTCCGGAGGAGAAGGCAAGGGGACTTACTATCCAGCTGGCTCATATAGAGTATGAGACTGAAAAACGCCACTATGCCCATATAGATTGCCCTGGACATGCAGATTATATTAAGAATATGATTACAGGTGCAGCCCAGATGGATGGGGCTATCCTCGTAGTGGCAGCCCCTGAGAGTGTTATGCCTCAGACAAGGGAGCATATCCTCCTTGCAAAACAGGTGAATGTCCCAGCGATTGTGGTCTTCCTTAATAAGACAGATATGATGAAAGACCCTGAGTTATTGGAGTTGGTAGAGATAGAGGTAAGAGACCTTTTGAAAAAATATGATTTCCCTGGTGATGAGATACCAATTATTAAAGGGAGTGCACTTAAGGCTATGGAGTCTACCTCTACTGACCCTGAAGCAGAGGAGTTTAAACCCATCCTGGAGCTCTTAAAGGCAGTAGATGATTATATTCCGGAGCCTGTGAGAGAGCTTGATAAACCCTTTCTTATGCCTATAGAGGATATTTTCTCTATTACAGGGAGAGGAACAGTGGTGACAGGTAAGGTAGAGAGAGGACAGATAAAGCCAGGAGACCCTATAGAGGTTATCGGGTTCGATACTGTTCATAAGACAGTGGCTACATCTCTTGAGATGTTCAGGAAGACGCTGGATAGTGCTGTGGCTGGGGATAATATAGGTATCCTTTTGAGAGGTGTGGGTAAGGATGAGGTGGCAAGAGGTATGGTTGTGGCAGCACCAGGTTCTATAAAGCCTCACAAAAAGTTCCAGGGTCAGGTCTATATCCTGAAAAAGGAGGAGGGAGGAAGACATACACCCTTCTTTAGTGGTTATAGACCCCAGTTTTATGTCCGAACTACAGATGTTACAGGAACAGTAAAACTGCCAGAGGGTGTGGAGATGGTTATGCCAGGAGATAACGCTAACTTGGAAGTGGAACTTATCACTACTGTGGCTTTAGAACAGGGTTCAAGGTTTGCTATTAGGGAGGGTGGTAAAACTGTAGGTGCCGGGGTAGTAACCAAAATCATAGAGTAGAGAGTTGAGGATTTTAGTGGCTTTGGCTTGTTCAGAGTGTAAGAGGCGGAACTACTATACTACAAGGAATAGAAAGAGAGAGAAGAGACTGGAACTTAAGAAATTTTGTAAGTTTTGTAATAAGCATACCTTGCATAAGGAGGTGAAATAGGCCTGTAGCTCTAATGGATAGAGCGCCGGACTCCAAATCCGGTGGATGGGGGTTCGAGTCCCTCCAGGCCTGCTCTTTATTATGGATATCTTAAAAATAAGAACTTTTTTAAAGGGAGTGGTGAGTGAGATGAAGAAGGTAAGCTGGACAGGTAGAAAGGAGCTTTTATCTACTACGGTAGTTGTAATTATCCTCTCAGTGATAGTAGCTACTATAATTGGTATTATGGACCTTATATTCTCTGGTGCCCTTAAAGTTCTACTGGGGAGATAGATGAAATTTTTTGTCGTTCATACTTATACAGGTAGAGAGCAGAGGGTGAAGAAACTCCTGGAGAATGCTATAGCCCATCACCATTTAGAATCCCTTTTTGGTAAGATAGTAGTGCCTGCTGAGAGGGTGAGGAGATTTAGAAAGTCAAAGCCCGTAATAGAGGAGCGTAGACTCTATCCAGGGTATATCATAGTAGAGATGGAACCGAAGAAGGAGGCTATGAGATTGGTAAGTTCTATCCCTGGAGTTACCCACTTCTTGGGTACCCGGACTTCACCCTCCTGCTTATCAGAGAAGGAAGTGAAAGAGGTGACTGAACAGATTGAGAAAGGGGAGCGGAGAGTGAAAGCGGAAGCTCCTTTTGAAAAGGGGGAGAGTGTAAAGGTTATAGCAGGACCCTTTAACGGATTTACAGGAACTGTGGATGAGATATTTACGGATAGGAATAGGGTGAGGGTTACGGTGACCATATTTGGTAGACCCACACCTATTGAACTCGACTTCTCCCAGGTACAGACGATATAATGGCTAAGAAGGCAATAGCAGTGGTGAAGCTTCAGATTCCAGCTGGACAGGCTACACCTGCCCCTCCTGTGGGTCCTGCCTTGGGTCAACATGGAGTGAATATTGGTGAATTCTGTAAGAGATTTAATGATGAGACAAAATCTCTTCCAGCAGGGTTGATTACCCCTGTGGTCTTGACCGTATATGAGGATAGGTCATTCAGTTTTATTCTCAAATCACCCCCTGCTTCTGTATTGATAAAGCAGGCATGTGGATTAGCAAAGGGTTCACAAGACCCTGTTAAGACAAAGGTTGGTAGACTTACAAAGGCTCAACTTAAGGAGATAGCGGAGAAGAAGCTGAAGGATTTGAATACTACAGACCTTGAGGCAGCTATGCGGATTATTGCAGGGACTGCTCGGTCTATGGGTATTACTGTAGAGGAGTAAGGTGAAGCACTCAAAAAGATATAAGAGCCTCCTTAAATATAGAGATAGACCATATTACCCTCTCACAGAGGCAATAGAGCTTGTAAAGAAGACCGCCACAGCTAAGTTTGATGAGTCTGTTGATTTGGCTGTGAGGCTTGGTGTGGACCCTAAGAAACAGAATCAGATGGTGAGGGGGTCTGCAAATCTACCCTTTGGAACAGGTAAGAGGGTGAGGGTCCTGGTTATCACTAAGGGTGAGAAGGAGAAAGAGGCTAAGGAGGCTGGGGCAGATTATGTGGGAGGAGAGGAATATTTGGAGAAGATAAAAAATGGTTGGCTGGAGTTTGACTATATTGTAGCTACCCCGGATATGATGCCCCAGCTTGGTAGATTGGGTAAGATTTTGGGACCAAAGGGTCTTATGCCTTCACCAAAGACTAATACTGTAACCTTTGATATAGGGGATGCGGTGAGGAGCCTTAAGAAAGGGAGAATCAATTTTAAGACAGATAGGACTGGTAATGTCCATACCATAGTGGGTAAGGTCTCCTTTGAAACAGAGAAACTGAGAAAGAATATTCTGGCTCTACTCTCAGAGATTCTCAGATTGAAACCCTCAGGTTTAAAGGGGCAGTATCTGAAATCCGTTACCCTCTCTTCCAGTATGGGACCTGGATTCTCATTGGATATGAAAGAACTTCTGGATTGCTTGAGGAGAGGGGAGTGATGGAGAAGAGGAAAGAGGATAAGGTAAAGGAGCTTAGGGAAATTTTCTCAAAGGTAAAGGGTTTCTACTTCTGCAATTTTGAAGGTATCAAGGCACCTGATTTTACAGAATTGAGAAGCCAGGCAAGGAAGGAAGGGGTAGAGATTAAAGTGGTGAAGAACAGGCTGGCGCTGCGTGCTTTTGAAAAGGATGAGAATTTAGAAACCTTGAAAGGTTTCTTTAGAGGTCCTACAGCCCTTATCTTTTCAAAGGAGGATTCTATAACTCCAGCAAGATTGATTAAAGAGGCACAAGAGAGGGTGCCTATTAAGGTGAAGGGAGCTTATATAGAGGGGGAGCTCTTTCCTGGTGAAAGGTTTAATTTTCTGGCAACCCTTCCCCAAAAGGAGGTATTATACGGTAAAATCCTCTCCAGTCTCCTCTCACCTATCTATGGATTGACCTCTCTTCTAACATCTAAGATAATGGAGTTGTTATATATCTTGGAACTTAAAAGCAAGGAGGAGAAATGACAACTAAAAAGAGCAAGGACCCTGTTGAGAATTTAGTAGAGGAGATAGGGTCCTTAACTTTGGTCCAGCTGGCAAGCTTAGTAGAAGCGCTAAGGGAGAAGTTTGGTATAAAAGAGGCGGTGTTTGCCCCTCAGGCTGCCGCAGCCCCTGCTCAGGCTGCTCCAGAGGCTAAAAAGGAAGAGGAGAAGACAGAGTTTACTGTAAAATTGGTGAGTATAGGCGATAAGAAGATTCAGGTTCTGAAGGAACTTAGGAGCTTGATCCAGCTGGGTTTAAAGGAGGCAAAAGAATTGATAGACAGTGTCCCATCGGTTGTTAAAGAGAAAGCCTCTAAGGAGGAGGCGATGGAGATGAAGACAAGGTTGGAAGCCGTTGGTGCTAAAGTGGAGGTAAGTTAATGAAGAAGAAGGACTTCAGTAAGAGGAAGGAAGAGGTTAAGATATCTGACCTCTTAGAACTTCAACTCAAGTCCTTCTACTCTTTCCTTCAGTATGATACTCCTCCATCAAAACGTAAGAAGGAAGGGCTCCAGGAAGTCTTTGAGGAGGTTTTTCCCATAGAGGATATCCACCGAAACTTCAGGTTAGAATTTGTGGAATACGACTTTGCTGAGCCTCAGTATACACCTGAGGAAGCTCTGGAAAAGGGTACCACCTATGCCCGTCCTTTAAAAGTAACCCTCAGGCTTGTAAAGAAGGGGTTACAGGAGGAGGTGAAGGACATAATAGAAGAGGAGGTCTATCTATGTGAGTTACCCTTTATGACCCCCAATGCAAGTTTCATCATCAATGGTGTAGAGAGGTGTGTGGTAAACCAGCTCACCCGCTCTCCAGGGGTCTACTTCTCCTCAGGAAATGGAGAATACTCCGCCCTGTTAGTCCCTGAGAGAGGACCCTGGATAGAGTTCGTAGTAGACAGGAATAATATCGCCTGGGCAATCCTTGATAGGAGGAGGAGAATCCCCATCGTTACATTTCTCAAGGCTTTGGGTGTGAGGAGAGAGAATCTCTTTACTCAATTCTTTAACTTCCAAAGGGAGAGTCCAAAACCCGGCAGGATATTAGCAGAGGAGGTTAGAGGTGAAGATGGAATAGTCTATGCCCAGGCTGGAGATGTAATCACTGAAGAGGGGATAGCCTTCCTTCGGTCCAAGGGTATAACTGAAGTAGCTTTAGTGGCTGAGGATGAGCCTGCTGAGATAATTCAAAACTCCCTTAGATATGATAAGACTGAAAACTCTGTGGAGGCGATAAAGTGGATATATACCAGACTCCGTTCAATAGCCCCCCACTCCATAGAGGCAGCAAAAGCAGCTGTCCTTGGTCTTCTCTTTGATAATAACAGGTTCAACCTTGGAAGGGTGGGGAGGTATAAACTCAACTCTAAGTTAGGAACAAAGTTTCCTATAACTCATACCGGTCTTACAGAGGAGGATGTATTTAGAATTATAAAAGGGCTCTTATACTTCGCAACCAGGAGAATTCCACCTGATGATATGGACCATTTAGCCAACAGAAGGGTTAAACAGGTGGGAGAGCTTTTAAGGGAACAGTTTAGAGCAGCTCTCTTGGCTCTATCCCAGGCTGTAAAAGAGAGGGCAGCCTTCGTTGAGGAGGCTTCGGCTACCCCTTCAGAACTGATAAATGCAAGGATTGTCTCCACTGTGATAATGAAGTTCTTTACATCTTCTCAGCTCTGCCAGTTCTTAGAGCAGGTTAACCCCCTCTCTGAACTTACTCATAAGAGGAGGGTATCGGCATTGGGACCTGGTGGACTTACCAAAAAGACAGCAGGTTTTGAGGTGAGAGATATCCATTACTCCCATTATGGTAGGATATGCCCTATTGAAACTCCAGAAGGTCCTACCATAGGTCTTACCAATTATCTTGCCATCCATAGTAGAATAGATGAGTATGGCTTTATCACCACCCCTTATAGAAGAGTAGAGAATGGAAGGGTGACAAGGAAGATAGAATATCTAAATCCAGAGGAGGAAGAGAAGTATACCATTGTTCCAGCAGATACCCCTATGGATAAGAAGACAAGGAGGCTCATAGGGTCCAATGTGCTTGCCAGGAGGGGAGAGAATATTATAAGTGTCCCCCCTACAGAAGTGGACTATATAGACATCTCATCAAGGCAGGTCTTCTCCCCTTCCTCCAATTTGATTCCCTTCTTAGAACATGATGATGCAGATAGAGCCCTTATGGGAGCAAATATGCAGCGCCAAGCTGTCCCCCTTTTACAACCAGAGAGACCATTAGTTGCTACAGGGGTAGAGGGGATTTTGAGTAAAGAGTCTAAGACTTCTCTGTTTGCTGAAGAGTCAGGAGTGGTAGTAAAGGTGGATGCCTCTTCTATCCTGATAAGGGAAGAGAAGGGATTTAGAGAATATAGGTTGAAGAAGTTTGCTAAGACCAATCAGTATACCTGTATCAATCAGAAACCAAGGGTAAGGGAAGGGGATAAGGTAAAGAAGGGAGACCTCTTGGCAGATGGTCCTGCTACTGATAGAGGGGAGTTAGCTCTGGGTAGAAATGTGCTGGTAGCCTTTATGCCCTTCTGGGGCTATAACTATGAAGATGCCATTGTTGTCTCTGAGGATCTTCTAAGGGATGATAAATTTACCTCGGTTCAGATCTTAGAGTTTGAGATTCAGGCAAGGGAGACAAAACTCGGTTCTGAGGAGATTACAAGGGATGTCCCAGGAGCTACTGAAGAGGAGGTTAAGGAGCTGGATGAGTATGGGATTATAAGAGTAGGGGCTGAGGTTTCGCCAGGGGATATACTTGTGGGAAGGATCACCCCTAAGGGAGAGACAGAACTGACTCCAGAGGAGAGACTCCTCTGGGCTATCTTTGGAGAAAAGGCAACAAATGTTAGAGATTCCTCCCTGAGGGTAGAGCCAGGGGTCTATGGAACAGTAATTGAGAGAAGGATATTCTCCAGAAAGACCCAGGACCCCCTGGCAAGACATCTGGAGAGGGAGAGGCTTTTGGAATTGGATAAGAGGATAGACTTAGAACGCTCCCTTATCTTAGAAAGGAGAAATATGCAGCTCAGGGATATCCTTATAGGGGAGAAATCTGCTCAGACTATAAGGAGTAGGAAAGGGAAGATATTGATAAAGGAGGGTGAGCCCTTTACTGAGGATTTCTTATCTTCCTCTCTAAATAAAATCCACGACTTTAATGGTATCCTTAGGGATCCACAAAAGATGGAGTCAATAAGAGAGGTGATAGAGAAGACCAACAGAGAATTGGAAGAGTTAGAAGATAAGAGGTTGAGAGAGAGGACAAAGATTCAGAGGGGAGATGAACTCCCCTATGGGGTATTAAAGATGGTCAAGGTCTATATAGCCCAACGCCGGCATCTCTCAGTAGGGGATAAGATGTCGGGTAGGCATGGGAATAAGGGGGTAGTGGCTAAAATACTTCCAAGAGAGGATATGCCATATCTGGAGGATGGAACCAGGATAGAGATAGTGGTCAATACCCTTGGTGTTCCATCAAGGATGAATATAGGTCAAATTCTTGAGACCCACTTAGGCTGGGCAGCCAAAATCTTAGGCTATCAGGCTATTACCCCTATATTTGGAGGAGCCACTATCTCTGAGATAAAGGATGAGCTTAAGAAGGCAGGACTACCAGAGGATGGGAAAGCAGTCCTTTACGATGGAAGGACAGGGTTACCCTTTGATAATAAGGCAGTGGTAGGATATATGTATATGATGAAACTTATCCATATGGTGGATGACAAGATTCATGCCCGTTCTACCGGTAAATACTCCCTTATTACCCAACAACCCTTAGGGGGTAAGGCACAGTTTGGTGGTCAAAGGTTTGGAGAGATGGAGGTCTGGGCATTAGAGGGTTATGGAGCAGCCTATACTCTTCAGGAGATGCTCACAGTGAAATCAGATGATGTGGAGGGGAGGTCTGCCCTTTACGAAGCTCTTATAAAGGGTAAGAGCCCACCACCTCCCAAAACCCCTGCCTCTTTTAATGTTTTAGTAAAAGAACTTCAGGGGTTGGGTTTAGAGTTAGTCCCTGAAAAGGAGAGAGATGGATTTTAAAGACTTTGATGCCTTAAGAATCCGTATCGCCTCACCCGAGACTATAAGAAGTTGGTCTTACGGTGAGGTGACAAAGCCAGAGACTATAAACTATAGGACCCAAAAACCTGAAAGGGATGGACTCTTCTGTGAGAGGATTTTTGGTCCTGTTAAAGACTATGAGTGCAGTTGTGGAAAGTTTAAGAAGATCAGGTATAAGGGTCTGGTGTGTGACAGGTGTGGTGTAGAGGTAACTACTTCCTCAGTAAGAAGGGAGAGGATGGGGCATATAGAACTGGCTGTTCCAGTAGCCCATCCCCTCTTCTATAAGGTCCCTCCATCAAAAATAGGGCTTATCTTAGGACTCTCTATAAACGATGTGGGAGCTATCCTCAATTATGAAGCCTATATCGTTTTAGAGAAGGGGAACTCTCCCTTTAAAAGAGGAGAGATAATATCTGAAGAGGACTATTTTGCCTATAGGGAAGAGTATAAAGACTTCAAAGCAGATACAGGCGCTGCAGCCTTGGAATACCTCCTCTCAAAACTGGATTTGGAGAAACTGGCAGCCGAATTAAAGGCGAGGATTAAACATGAGACTTCAAGAAGGGCAGCTCTATTGAATAGACTCAGAGTTGTGGAAGGGTTCAGGGTTTCTAATACCCGACCTGAATGGATGATTTTAAGGGTTCTTCCAGTAATCCCACCAGATGTTAGACCCCTTGTGGCATTAGAGGGTGGAAGGTATGCAACCTCAGACCTGAATGACCTTTATAAGAGGGTGATTGTCAGAAATAATAGACTCAAGCATCTCTTGAGTATTAAGACCCCTGATATAATCCTTAAGAATGAGAAGAGGATGCTCCAGGATGCAGTGGATGCCCTATTTGATAATGAGTCCAGAGCCAGACCTATAAGAGGTAGAGGAAACCATCCTTTGAAATCTTTGTGTGAAACTTTAAGGGGTAAGGAGGGTAGGTTTAGAAGGAATCTCTTAGGAAAGAGGGTAGACTATTCAGGGCGCTCGGTAATTGTAGTAGACCCTGACCTTAAACTTTCGGAGTGTAGACTTCCTCAAGAGATGGCTATAGAACTCTTCAAACCTATGATTCTCCATAAGTTAGAAGAGAAGAAGGTTGTAGGGAGTGAGAGTGGAGCAAAACAGCTTTATAAAAAGGCTACGGGTGAGGTTTGGGAGATCTTAGAAGAGGTGATTAAGGATCACCCTGTTCTTTTAAACCGCGCTCCTACTCTGCATAGGGTTTCTATAGAAGCCTTCTATCCTAAGTTATCTGAACATAGAGCCATTGGGATTCATCCCCTTGTCTGTCCTCCTTTCAACGCAGATTTTGATGGAGATACTATGTCTGTTCATGTCCCTTTAACCCCTGAGGCAATCCTTGAATCTTCTCTCTTAATGCTCGCTCCTCACAATATCCTCTCTCCTGCTCATGGACAGCCCCTTATGGTCCCATCTCAGGATATGGTGGCTGGGATTTATTATATTACAAAACTGCCTAATAATATAAAGCCTCCCAAAAAGACCTTTGCTGATTTCTTCTCAGTCAGGTTTGCCTATGAATCTGGTGAGATCGATATCCATACCCCGATAAGGTTCTATTTTGATGGGGAGTTTATAGAGACTACAGTGGGTAGGGTTCTTTTTAATGAGATCCTACCCGAAGCCCTCAAGTTTACTAATGAGACTTATAATAAGAAGAGACTCGTTGAATTGATTCATAAATGTTATAAGCTTTATGGAAGTCAGAGAACAGCCCAATTCTTGGATGACTTAAAGGAGTTGGGTTTTATCTTTGCCACCAGGTCTGGACTATCTATGGGGATAGATGACCTTTTAGTGCCTAAGGAGAAGCCGAGCATCATTAAAAAGAGTGAGGAGGAAGTGAAGAGATTTCAGGATGCTTATGCCCGGGGGTTAATGACTGAATCAGAGAAATATAACCTTGTGATTAATACCTGGACATTAGCAACAGCAGAGGTAGAGGAGAAGCTTATGGAGATTCTTTCCAAAGATCAGAACGGTTTCAACCCCCTCTTTATACTTATCGACTCTGGTGCTCGGGGTTCTAAGACCCAGGCTTCTCAGATTGGAGGAATGAGAGGTCTTATGGCTAAGCCTAAGCGCAGAATTCTTGGTGAGGAGGTTATTGAGACACCTATCAAGAGCTCCTTTAAGGAGGGGTTATCAATCCTGGAATATTTTATCTCTACTCATGGAGCAAGGAAGGGACTTACAGATACAGCCCTGAAGACTGCTGAAGCAGGCTATTTGACCAGAAGGCTTGTGGATGTGGCTCAGGATGTAGTGATTACTGAAGAGGACTGCGGGACTATTTTGGGACAGGAGGTTACAGCTTTGAGAGAAGGGGAAGAGGTTATGGAATCCTTAAAGGATAGAATAGCTGGACAGGTAGCCTTAGAGGATATAATAAGCCCTATCACTAATGAGGTTATTGTGAGAGCAGGAGAAGAGATAAGCGATGAGGCTGCTGAGGAGATAGAGTCATCAGGGATTGAGAAGGTAAGGGTAAGGTCTGTTCTTACCTGTGAGGCAAAGAAAGGGCTGTGTGCGAAATGTTATGGAAGGAACCTTGCTACAGGTAGATTGGTAGAGATTGGTGAACCTGTGGGAATAGTAGCTGCCCAGTCTATCGGAGAACCCGGGACTCAGTTGACCTTGAAGACCTTCCATGTGGGAGGAATAGCCGCAAGGATTGCAGAGGAGACAAAGGCTGTGGCTAAATTCTCCGGGAGGGTAAAGTTTGAGAACCTGAGAGTTGTAAAGAGGTCTGATGGTGAGGAGGTTACTTTGAAATCTGGTAAACTCATCCTTTCTCAAGATAGTAGGGTCCTGAATTATAATGTGCCCAAGGGAGCAAGGATAAGAGTAAGAGATGGAGAGAGTATTTCTGAAGGGCATACCCTCTTTGAATGGGAACCCTATTCTATAGTGATGCTTGCCAATAAGGCTGGAAAGATAAGGTTTAAAGATATAGAGCCTGGGATTACCTTGAGAGAAGATATAGATGAACACTCTGAACGTAAACAGAGAATTATTACAGAGGATAGAGAAAAGAAACGTCACCCTGCTATTGAGATTATAGGTGATGGGGATGAGATATTAGAGGTTCATTCTCTACCTGCAGGGGCATACCTCTTAGCTCATCCAGGACAGAGGGTTCTACCAGGAGACCCCATTGCAAAGCTTATGAGAGAGTTGGCTAAGAGTAAGGATATTACAGGAGGACTCCCTAAGGTTGCAGAGCTTTTTGAAGCCCGCAGAGCAAAGGACCCTGCCATCCTTTCTGAGATAGATGGGGTGGTATGGGTTGGTGAACCCCATAAGGGGGTGAGAAAGGTAGTAGTCACAGCCTCTGATGGAACTAAGAAGGAGTATGATATACCTTATAGGAAGTATCTCCTTGTCCAGACAGGAGATAAGGTTAAGGCAGGGGATAAGCTCTGTGAAGGTTCAGTAGACCCCCATGATGTTTTAAGGATAAAGGGGTGGATGGCTGTTCAGGAATTTCTGACCAACCAGATTCAGGCTGTTTATAGACTCCAGGGAGTAAAGATTCATGATAAACATATCTCTGTGATTGTGCGTCAAATGCTTAGAAAGGTAAAGATAGATGATGCAGGCGATTCCTCATTTACAGAGGGAGAGATTGTGGATAAGAGGAGGGTGGCTATGGAGAATGAGAGACTCCTTAAAGAGAACTTAAAACCCGCAAGTTTTCATCCCTTGCTCTTAGGTATTACCGCCGCTTCCCTTTCTACAGAGAGTTTCTTCTCAGCTGCCTCTTTCCAGGAGACAACAAGGGTCTTATCAGATGCTGCTATCCATGCAAAGGTGGATAGATTGGAGGGTTTAAAGGAGAATGTGATAGTGGGAAGACTCATCCCGGCTGGAACTGGATACAGAGAATTTCAAAAAATTGAGGTAGTGAGTGAAGAGGAGAAGAGAAAGGAGGCTGTATAAGATGCCTACCCTTAATCAATTGATAAGACATCCAAGGAAGAAAGTAAAGAAGCCTAAAAAAACTCCTGCTCTTAAGGGTTCTCCCCAGCGTAGAGGGGTTTGCACAAGGGTTTATACCACAACTCCAAAGAAACCAAATTCTGCACTCCGAAAGGTCTGTAAGGTGAGACTCACATCAGGTTATGAAGTGACAGCCTATATCCCTGGTGAAGGGCATAACCTTCAGGAACACTCTATCGTTCTTGTTCGAGGTGGAAGGGTGAAGGACTTACCAGGGGTTAGATACCATGTTATAAGAGGGGTTCTGGATACTGCTGGTGTGGAGGGTAGACGCCAGGGTCGTTCCCTTTATGGGACGAAGAGACCAAAGGAGGAGAAGTGAGGAAGAGGCGTGCTGAGATTAGACCCGTGCTCCCAGACCCGGTATATAACTCTGTCCTTGTGGCTAAGTTCATAAATAATCTTATGTGGGATGGGAAGAAGAGCCTGGCTCAGAAGATCTTTTACAAGGCTTTAAAACTTATCGAGAAGGAGACTAAGGAGGATGGTTTGAGTGTATTCCAGAGGGCTCTGGCTAATGTAAAGCCTGTCTTAGAAGTGAGACCAAGGAGGGTGGGAGGAGCTACTTATCAGATTCCTATGGAGGTGAGACCAAATAGGAGGGATGCCTTGGCTATTAAATGGATTATCCAAGCAGCAAGGAAGAGACCAGAATATAGGATGGAGGAGAGATTGGCTCACGAATTGATAGATGCATCAAAGAATCAAGGGGTTGCAGTGAAGAAGAAGGAGGATACCCATAAGATGGCTGAGGCAAACCGTGCCTTCGCCCATTATAGGTGGTGATTTTATACTGCTTACCTTCCTATCCCAGGTAAAAGGAATCCAAAGACCCCTCTCCCAAACTGAACTTCAGGGATTGCCTTTATCCTTATCTTAAAGTCATATTCCCATCTATCTCCAAGTCTATTCAAGGAGAAGAGAGCCTCCCAACAATGGAGGTCCTTGGTGATATTTAAGGAGTAGTTGAGGAATCTTCTCTCCTCTATATCATAATTTCCTGTAAAGCCCAGCTTCCAGCCCGGTGGTTCAAAATATAGAGAAGGTTCTAAGGTATGTTTGCCATCCTTAGTATAATGGTGATGAAAAGTGAGGCTATACTTTTTAACCTTTCCTGTATCAGAGACGGAATGGAGTAGACTCCCAATATCCCATCTGTTATCAAAGGAGTAGAAATAGGTTCTATCATAGATATTATAAGAGAGGGATAGCCTTGAGTTGAAGAGAGGTGAGAAATAGAGCTCTGCAGAACTGCTCAGAGGAGAGATCGGTCTCTCTCTATCTATGATATTATATCCACTCTTTATATTGAAGAGAGCAATATCTCTCTTCTCCTCTCCAAATTTTCCCTGCAGGAGATTGGAGATACTAAAGGAGAAACTATTGACCTTTGCTGAGAACTCTGGTATGCTATACCACCCCTTATCCCTTACCTTAGGTGTGAAGCTATACCCAATATTAGGGGTGATCTTATGCAATAGACCCTGGAGTCCAAAGCCACTTATTCCAAATATCCTATAGAGGCTGAAACCTGTGGATAGGGAAAGGGTGTAGAGGGCTTGATGGGGGAAGGTAGCTCTGCCAAGACTATCCCTCTCTTGGATGGTGTGATTATAAGATATACCAGATGAGAGGTTTATACCTCCAAAGACCATTCTGTTAAAACTGAGTCCTGTATAGAAATTTCCCTTCCTTTGAATCTGTAAGGATTCCTCTTCTGTCCTTAGGTTTTCAAAATTTGTGGTAAGAGACCAGTAGAGGTTCTTGGCTATCTCTCTTGAGAAGAGGTTGAGAGACAATTGAGGGATCTTCTGCTGGGATGTATTCTTATCAAAGTCTCTACGGTCTTCAAAGAGGAGGCTTAAAGAGGCGAGTCCGAGGTTTTTCTTTATCTCAATATTAGAGAAGGCTTCCTTCTTGAGCCACTGGACAGTATTTTCAGCATAATCAGCAATATATCTTGCATCCGATTGAAAATCTGCGTGGGCATCTAAGGAGGAGTTATAGAGGAATATAGAGGAGTGGTTTGCATTTATACTATATCGTCTCCGTTTAGTATCGGTTTCTTGAATATAGGAGACAAGGAAGTTACCTCTTGCATAGGGGTTCACTATATATACCCCTTCAATCTGGGGTTTAAACCCTTTCTTCTCCATAATATCCAGTGCAAAGGTCATATCAGAGTAGTCGTTTATAACCCAGTAATAGGATATACCCTTGGCATATTTTCCTTCCTCTTTTGAATTCCCCACTTTAAAGGGTAAGAGACCTGATTTCCTATGAGAGGATATAGGGACAAACCAGAAGGGTGCAGCAAGGATAGGGATTCCTCTCACTACTAAGATTACAGGTTCACATATAGCCGTATTACCAAGGTATGCCTTCATCCTTGGAGCATAGAAATAGTAATGGGGTGGATTATGGTCACAGGTAGTATAGTATCCTTTATTGATATTGAGGGTCTTCTCTTTTACCAACCATATCTCCTCTCCCTCAAAAATTCCCTTCTCCACCTGAGTCTTCCCTCTCTTCATCACCCCCTTTTTGGTATCGAGGCTGTAATAGAGCTCCTCCCCTTCCACCTTCTCCGTAGATGAGGTGAAGACCACCCCTCCAAAAGCCTTAAGGATATGGGTCTTTGTATTATACTCTATGGAATCTGAGTCTATTCTCAGTTCCTTATAACTCACCCATGCCTTGTTTATAAGGATAACCCTCTCCTCTTTTAGGAGATAGATAATCCTCTCCGCCCCGTATCTCACAGTATCAGGGGGTGGGGTTTCAAGGGTTAGAAAAATTAGAAACCACATCTGGGTATGATAGGAGAGGTATAATGAAAGTCAACTCCCAATTTAGACTATTGACTTTTTAATCATTTTTCTATATCTTAAAAAATGAAGAACCTTCTGGGTATTGTCAATTTTCTCCTCTTCTCTCTTACCTGGTGGGCGGTTATAAATAACTATCCTCATCTCCCTTCCAAAATTCCTACCCATCTGGGACCCTCGGGTGCTCCTGATGCCTGGGGACCAAAGTTCTATATATTTATTGGACCTATCATATACGCAGGGATTTTTATTCTGGGTATCTTTTTATATCTCTTTGCTCCTCATAAGATAAATCTTTATCCTTCCTTTAATATAAGGAATCTAACAGCCCTATTAAAGAGAAGGGCTTATGACTTAATAAGAAGGACCCTCCTTATTATAGGGATAGGCATAGGAGGGCTCTTGTTTCATATTACAGCTACTGTTATAAGAGTAGCAAGGGGAGAAGTGAGGAGACTCAATCCTGTCTATTTTATTCTGAGTATAGGTTTGATTATCGTCTATACTGGGTATTCTATCAGGCGGTTCTCAAAATTGGTGCGAGAGGCTAAATAGGTTCAGATCTCCATCTGATATAGTCTATATTTTTTATAGAGTTTTCCTCCCCACATCTGGATAGCCCTGTTTGTCAGATAGTTATCCTCTAATACCCAGGATAACTCCCCACCTCTGTATCTTCTCTTCTCTGCGGTCTTGAATATCTCCCAGTATAGAAGGGCATCTATACCCATCTTTCTATACTCAGGTCTTACCCCCAGAACCATCAACCTTACATCCCTTATCTTTCTTGAATACCACAGGAGCTTGACAATCTCCAGGGGTCCCAATTTTCCACCCAATCTCTTCAATACCTGATTATAGTCTGGAACCCCCAGGGCTACCCCTGCTATTTCTCCATCCACAAAGGCAAGGGGGACAAAATCTGGTATCACCAGGGGTTTCAATCTCTTTACCATTAAGTCAAACTCTTTATCAGTGAGGGGGACAAAGCCAAAATTTTGAGCCCAGGCAGAATTATAGACAGTCTTTATTAGGGGAGCATCCTCTTTAAGGTTCTTCAGATTTACAGGTCTCACTTTAATCCTTTTATTCTTCTCTACCTTATTTAAGATTCTCAGTAGTTTCTCTGGAGGGGGGTCCTTTGTATATCTATAATAGGCAAAGAGGTCCTTTGCCTTTCTCAAGCCAAACCCTTCAGCATAGTCAAGATAGTATTTATAAGTATAGGGCATCATTATCATAGGAGAGGAGTCAAAGCCCTCTAATAAGAATCCACATTCATCATTTGTAGAGGGATTCATAGGACCAAGCATATGTTCCATCCCTTTCTCCCTAAGCCACTCCTTTGCTTGAGAGAATAATGATTCAGCTACTTTGAAGTCTTCTACACATTCAAAAAATCCAAAGAAGCCTGTCTTCTCCTTCTGGAAGTCTATATAGTTCTTATCCACGATGGCTGCTATCCTTCCCACCGGTTTACCCTCTTTAAAGGCTAAGAATAATTTTGCCTCTGCATGTTCAAAAAAGGGGTTCTTCTCAGAGAGGAGGTTTCTCATCTCTGAGATAAGAGGTGGAACCCAATAGGGGTTATCTTTATAAAGAGAGAAGGGGAGTTTTATAAATTCTGATAGTCCCCTCTTATCCTCCACTTCTCTTATCTCTATCATATCACCCCCGCTTTCTTCCCAACTTTCTCAAAGATGGAGAGGCTCTCATCTATATCCTCATCAGTATGGGTTGCCATATAACTTGTTCGGATAAGGGACCTCTTGGGAGGCACACCAGGAGGGATTACAGGATTGGTAAAGAGTCCTGCCTCATATAGAGCCTTCCAGAATTTAAGAGTCTTCATATTATCTCCAATGATTAGAGGTATCACAGGGGTGCAACTCGTGCCTGTATTATAACCCAGTTCCTTTAGACCCTTTAACATCCTCTTTGCATTCCTCCAGAGTCTCTCTCTCCTCTCAGGTTCGGTCTTTATTATTCTTAGAGCCTCTAATACGGTAGCTACTGCAGGGGGAGGCATAGAGGCAGAGAAGATGAGTGCCCTTGCCTGATGGCGTATATAAGTGATTACCTCCTTTTTCCCCGCAATAAACCCTCCTAAGGAGGCAAAGGATTTAGAAAAGGTTCCCATTATAAGGTCAACCTCATCAGTAAGTCCAAAGTGTTCGGTTGTGCCAGCTCCGTTCTTACCAAGGACACCTATGGAATGGGCATCATCTACCATAACTTTGGCATTATATCTCTTTGCCAGGGAGACAATTTCTGGAAGATTTGCAATATCTCCATCCATTGAAAATATACCGTCTACAACAATGAGCTTGCCAGCCTTCTCATCCAAGGAGCTAAGGACTTTTTCTAAGTCTCCCATATTATTATGGAGGAACCTCTTTGTATGTCCAAAGGAGAGTCTGCAACCATCTACAATAGAGGCATGGTCATACTTATCAGTTATGACTATATCCCCTTTACGCACAAGAGCAGAGATGGTTCCCAGATTTGTCTGAAACCCTGTGGAGAAGACTATGCAATCCTCTTTTTTTAGAAACTCTGCCAGTTTATGCTCCAACTCTTCGTGAATATCAAGGGTCCCATTTAAGAATCTTGAGCCTGTGCAGCCTGTTCCGTATTTCTCAATAGCCTTTATAGCCGCCTCCTTTAGTCTGGGGTCAGTAGTCAGTCCTAAGTAATTATTGGAGCCAAGCATAATGAGTCTCTTCCCATTTATATAGACAATTCTATCAGGCTCAGAATCTATAGGGATAAAATAGGGGTAGAGCCCCTTTGCCTTTGTTTCCATAACCAAGGGGTAATACTGGTGGCATTTCTCAAAAAGGTCCATCTCTTAATCTTAGAGAAAAATTTCCCTATGTCAACTACTTAGTATCCCATCTTGACATCTTCCAAAAATCTGGTATTTTATATAAAAAGGAGGTAAT
>CAZWJY010000011.1:0-18611 GCA_964634335.1 uncultured bacterium | reverse complement strand
CGCAATGACCACTTAAATGTGGTAAGTTTAAGGTAGATAATCCTTGACATCCCTCCTTTTATTCCTATATTTAAGAATGACTCTTATTCCTGTAAAAGGGCTTAGACTGGATGAGAGGAGATGGAGAATCATAGGGTTCTTATCGGTCTTCCTTATAGTGCTTCTCATCTATCTCTATTCAGTAGCCCCTACTGTATCTTTCTGGGACTGTGGTGAATTCCTTGCCTGCTCCTATATCCTTGGTGTCCCCCATCCTCCGGGCACCCCTCTATTTGTCCTTCTGGGGAGGGTCTTCTCCTTAATCCCCTTTTCTAAGGAGATAGCCTTAAGGATAAACCTCATCTCAGTATTTGCCGGTGCCCTCTCCTCAGCCTTTGGTTATCTATTGATAGTGAAGCTCCTCTCTATGTGGAAGGGGGTTAAAGAGCACAGGTTCATCCCTCATATAGCTGGAGTAGCTGGTGCCTTCCTTATGGCTTCTGCCTTCAGTTTCTGGGACAACTCTGTAGAGGCAGAGGTCTACACCACTTCAACCCTTATCGTCTTTGTCCTTATATGGGTAGGGATGTTATGGAGGGAGAGGGTAGAGAAGGGGATTGGGGATAGTAGACTGGTCCTCTTTATACTCTATATGGTATTCCTATCTGCTGGAATCCATCTCACCCCTGTCCTTGTCCTCCCTGCCCTTTTAGCCTTCATATGGGTAGTGGATAGAGAAGCTCTGCTCCAGCTGAGGATTATTGAGTTTATGGCACTCTTCTTTATTATGCTCCTCATAAGTGGTCTCCCTGTCTTGAGTAATTTTGTTCTCTTTATGGCTACCCCTCCCATTGCTGTAGCAACCCTTGCTGTAGACAGGTTTGTCGGATTCATTGCCCTTTTAATAATATTTGGGATATACCTCTATTATCTCCATTCCAAGGGTAGACTTGATGGAAAGTATATAGCTTGGGGATTTTTCTTGATGGGGATTGCAGGCACTGTCCATTTCTATCTGATGGTAAGGGCACATCTAAATCCTCATATAAATGAAGTAAACCCCACAACCTGGAGGGATTTCCTTTCGGTCCTGCGCAGGGAGCAGTATGAGCCTATGAAACTCCTCCCAAGGAAGACTCAGTTTCTGAGTGAACAGGATGCCTATATGGGAATCCCTACCTTCTCTGTTATTGTAGCCTATTTTGAGCAGATTAAGTTCTATTTAAGATATTTCTTCTGGCAATGGAACTGGCAGTCTATTATAGGCTTTATCCCCCCTGTCTTAGGAATCTATGGGATATATCGTCAGTATAAGGAAGAGAGGAAGTCCTTCATCCTTATGGGCACAGCCCTTCTTGTAGCCTCCCTCGGTCTGGTTACCTATCTAAACCTGAAATACTCCCCATCAGACCCAAGGTCAAACCTCCAATATAGAGAGGTAAGGGAGAGGGACTATTTCTTTGCCCTCTCCTTTGTCCTATATGCCCTCTTTGCAGGTCTTGGTATTGGAGCCCTTATCCAAGACCTTTCTAAGAAGATAAGGCTTAAGAGGAGGACAGTAATTGCAGTTTCAGTGATTGTCCTTACCTTCTCCAGCTCCTTCTTCTTCATCAACTATAAGAGGGTAACCAGGAGAGGGAACTGGATCCCTGCTGAATATGGATATAACCTCCTCTCCTCCTGTAAGAAGGGCGTCCTATTCACCAACGGAGACAATGATACCTTCCCTTTATGGTTTATGCAGGAAGTCCCTTCAAAGGTCTCCAACTATCAGGAGAGGTTTAAATATGATGTGATTGTAGCAAATCTCTCTTTAATCAATACCCACTGGTATATAAAGGAATTGAAGGATTGGGGTGCACCTATCTCCTTTACTTATGAAGAGATAGAGAATCTGCTAAAGAACTTTAGACCCTTTATGACTAAGGATAAAAGGGTAATGGTTTTAAAGGATGTAATGATAAGGGATATTATTGCTACATCAGCAGGGATAAGGCTCAAACATCCTGAGAGTCCTGATAGAATCGCCTGGGAGAATAGTGACTATGCTATGTCGACAGAGGAGTTTCAGAAAAGAGTCCTGGATAATTACCCCAGAAATCCTAAGATGGAGGTCTATTTTGCCAATACTGTGGCAAAGGAGAATCTTAAAGATATGGGTCAGTATGTCTCCCAGGGGAGGTTTATTAGATATAAATACCTCTCTACCGAGGGGCTTGTCTACAGGGTAAAGAGGGCGGAAGGTCCTCCCTATAACTTTTTAAGGACAAGGCATTTACTCTATAATGTCTATAAATTAAATTCTATTCTGGATAAGAGGGTAGCAAAGGATGAGAATACTAAGGGGCTCCTTCAGAACTATGCTGCCACATATTTAGAGTATGCAGGAGAGTGTCAGTTTAGGGGGTTAATCTCAGAGGCAGAAAAGACATACAATAAGATAAAAGATTTTGAATTGGAACCAAGATTTTTGAAACTTGTAATGTCTCAGACTTACAAGGGTCTGAGTGAAATCTCCTTAACCCAGGGTAGAGTAAAGGAGGCTCTGGGTTATCTGGATTCAGTAGATAAATTGGGGGTAAGAGACCCCTCTGCAACTATACTCAGGGGGTATATATATGAGGCTATGGGCAGGTATAATCTGGCAGAGAGGGAGTATGAGACAGCCTATAGGATGGTGCCCAAAGACCCCAGACCCTTAAATTTCCTATTGAGGTTATATCTCAATAAAATGTATGATACAGCAAAGGCAAAGGATGTTCTCAGGGGATGGTTAAATATCCATCCCGAGGATACAGGGGCTGCCTCTTTCCTGCATAAATTGGAGGGGAGATAGTTAATTCTTATCTTATCAATCCTCCTGTAATCCCTATCACCTCTCCTGTGATATAAGAGGCTCTATTAGAGCAGAGAAACAGGCAGAGTTCAGCCACCTCCTCTGGTTTTCCAAACCTCTTTAACGGTATAGCCTTAAGATACTGCTCCTTTATCTCCTGTGGAAGTCTCTCAGTCATCGGGGTCTCTATATAACCAGGGGCAATCACATTTACGGTTATATTCCTTGAAGCAACCTCTCTGGCAAGAGACTTTGTAAATCCGATGATGCCTGCCTTTGAGGCAGCATAGTTTGCCTGTCCGGGGTTGCCTATGATACCGATTATAGAGGAGATGTTTATTATCCTCCCCCACCTCTCCTTCATCATATATCTAATAACCGCCTTTGAGCAGTTGAAGACCCCCTTAAGATTTACAGATAATACCTCATCCCAGTCTTTCTCCTCCATCCTTAATAATAGAGAATCCCTGTTTATCCCTGCATTATTGACAAGGATATGGATGGTACCGAGCTTATGGGCTATCTCCTGGAAGGTCTTTTCTGCCTCTTCATAATTGGATACATCAAGCCTGTAGGGGTATCCCTCTATCTTCTGGGCTACCTTCTCTGCCCCCTCTATTGCTATATCACATATTGCCACTCTTGCCCCTTCCTGGGCAAGCCTCTTAGATATGGCAGCCCCTATTCCAGAGCCCCCGCCTGTAACCACTGCGACTCTATCCTTAAGTTCCAATTCTACCCCCTATTTTGTAACCTTCCTGACCAAGAGGGAGAACTTCCATCTCCTATCTTCCTCTTCCCTGACCCATCCCAGTGCATCAGGTATATCCCATCTGTAGAGGAGTAGACGAGATGTAAGCCATCCGGTGACCAGGAGGGGCTCTCATTATTACCCTCCTGGGTGAGTTTTAGTTTGAACTCTCCATTAAGGTCTGTGATATATATCTGAAACCTTCCGTTCTCCTTTGATGCATAGGCTATTAAATCCCCTTTTGGAGACCATGAGGGGGATGTATTATAACTCCCTTCATAGGTTAATCTCCTAACATCTGTTCCATCAGTATTCACTATATAAACCTGGGGGGAGCCAGACCTGTCTGAGACAAAGGCTATCTGCCTGCCATTGGGGGAGAAGGAAGGAGAGGTGTCTATGGATTTATTATAGGTTATCCTTCTTACATTTCTCCCTTTTATATCTGCAATGTATATCTCTGGGTTACCATCCCTTGTGGCAGAAAAGGCTATTTTTGAACCATCAGGAGAGAAGGTGGGTGCACTGTTTATCCCTGACCATTGAATGATAGGTCTTACTGAATAATTGGAAAGGTCTAAGGAGTAGATATAGAGGTTGTCCTTAGAATAGAAGGAGAATATTATCTCAGGTCTTCGCTTTGAAAACTCCGGGAAGAGTTTCAAACCCCCTCCCTTTGTAACTTGATGGGCGTTGTATCCGTCATAGTCCATAATACCTATCTCCTTCCCCTTCCCCTTCTTAATGGAGAAACTGATCTTTGTCTCTGCGATTCCTTCCTCTCCTGTTAAAATCTTTATCACATCATCCGCTATCCTGTGGCCTGTCCATCTCCAGTTCTTTCCTATCCTATATCTCTTCTTCTTTATCAATCCTTTAAAGGCAAGGTCATAAAGGTATATCTCAATCTCTTGACTCCTCCCTTTTGAATAGAGGAGGGTAGCTGCATTAGTAGATGCCCATTTCTCTAAGTCATTATCAGGGATGGAGTCCACTACAATATTGAAATAGAGGGAGAACTCTAAGTCATCCTTTACCACATCTATCACTCTTCTCATCTCCCTCTCTTTTGGCAGGGCAATGGCTAAGGTCATCCTCTCCTGAGCCATCCTGGATAACTTCAGATATACATCCTGAGTATAAAGAGCTGAGATTAGAGCCCCAAGAATTAATATGGGTTTAATCATTTCTTATGTTCAAACTCCAGATGGACACGGAGATAATTTCCCTTAAACTCTTGGGGTAGAGGAGGTAAGCGTTTTGTTACCAGGACAGCCCTTAATGCTGCCTGGTCATAGGGGATATTCCCTGAAGGTTCCTCTATCCTTACATCGGCTATCCTCCCATCCCTGTTAATGGTAAAGAAGATAACCGCTCGTATGGTTATAGGCGAGAATTGATAAGGGTTTCTCCAGTTCTTACCAATCTTTTTTAAAATCATAGCAAGATAGTAGGAGTATTCAAAACTACCCCCTGCCTCTGAACTCACCCTTGCTCCGAGCCCTATCTCAGACCTAATAACCTTCTCCTTCTTTTCTATCTTTTCGGTTTTTGCCTTTCTCTTCTTCGCCTTTATCCTTTTCTCTGCCTTCCTCTTCTTAGGCAAAGGGGTTATCTTTGTAGGTTTCTCCTCTTCCATAGCCTCTTCAGCACCACCCGGAACTCTTAAGGGGGCAGGGACTAAACTCACCCTGTATATCCTGTAAGGGTATCTCTTCTTAGAAGGAGAGAGTTTCACCTGAAAGAGGGATAGGAGGGAGAAATGGAGGAGAAAGGATAATAGAAGGGCTCTTTTCATTCTATCTTCTCAGGCTCTACTACAAGACCTAAGTTATTAACCCCTGCATCCTTAATCTTTCCCACAACAGATATTACAACCCCATAGGAGGCATCCTTATCAGCCCTCAGGTATACAGGTTGAGATGGATTAGTTGATAAGGCTGATTTCAGTTCATCCTTAAAGGATTGGAGGGATACTCTCTTGTCTTGAATAAAGACCTCACTATTCTTTGAGATTGTAATCACTATCCCTTCCTCAGGTCTTGCCTCTGTAGCTGTTGTCTTTGGGATAGCAACATCTATTGCTGACCTCATAGCAGGGGCAGTTATTAAGAATATTACAAGAAGGGTGATAGATATATCTGCAAGGTTCGTAATATTGAGTTCGGCTAATGGTCTATACTCTCTATGCTTCATATCAAGAGTTCTTTACGAAGTTCACTGGTTACCTCTGATATAAAGTTATCCATATGAGTAGTAAGCTCCTTTACCTTATGGGCAAAATAATTATAACCTACAAGCGCAGGTATGGCTACCAGAAGTCCTACAATAGTAGTTATGAGGGCATCGGACATCCCTGGAGCAATGACTCCGATACTTGTTGAACCAAGAGTTCTTATATCAAAGAAGGATTTTGTTATGCCCCATACAGTTCCTAAAAGTCCTAAGAAGGGGCTGACCCCTGATATAGTGGCAAGGATAGGAATATATCTCTCCAAATTTGCTATCTCCTCTGTCTCCTGCCTCTCCATAGCCTGGGTGACATTCTGGAGGAGAGAGAGGTCTCTACTCCTCTGGGGAGAGTTCTCAAGGGTTATCTTTAAACTCTCAAACTCTTCTGTTCCTTTTAATAGAAGTCTTGGTAGAGGGGAATGTTTAAAGCGTAAATCTATCTTCGCAAAGTCTGATAGTCTACCATGATGGGAGAAGAGCTTGAGAAACTGGAGGGTCTCTCTCTTTACCTTAGATAGAGATATAGCCTTGACAAGCATAATAGCCCAGGAATAGATAGAGAGGAGAAATAGCAGGATAAGGATAGTCTTGGCAGCAGTTCCCAGGGATAGAAAAATATTGACAGCCCTTGCAGAGAAGATATTCTGCAGGATTTCCATTATTTGATAGAACCCAGTTTATCCTTTGCCAGTTTTGCCTCTGAAGAGTTGGGGTAAGATTCTGTTATCTTTTGGAACATCTCCTTAGCCTTTTTAATATTACCCTGCTTCTCATAGATAATGCCAAGCTTATAAAGGGCACTGGGAATCTTATTCCCTTCAGGATACTTCTCTACAACCATTTCAAAGGCTTTTATAGCCTCCGGGAGTTTACCCAGGGCATAGTAGCACTCTCCAATCCAATACTGGGCATTGTCTGATAGGGATGATGAAGGGTATAGCTTGAGATAATTCTCAAATCCATTCAGGGCTACTTCATAATCTCCCCTTACCATATCCAGGTAGGCTGTATTATAGAGCTCACTGGTCTGAGCAGTTGATTCTGGTCTAAAGACCTCCAGCTTCTGAGAGAGTCTTGCGATTCTTGATTCATTATCCTGAAGTCTTGACTGGAGCACCACCATATTCTCATCCAGTCTATCAAGCCTTGCATAGAGGTCTGCCCTTGTCTCTAAGAGGAGTTGGGTCTGATATTTCTGAATGCTATCTATCTCTGCCTCTTTTCTTTCAATACTCTCCAGTTTCTCCTTAAAGAGTCTTATCTCACTTCTTGTGACACAACCACTAAGGAGTGGGATTATGAGAATGGCTATCTGATAACGAACTCGCATCTCCTATTCACATCATAATTGTGGGGGTCAAGGGGTCTCTCCTCTCCATAGCTTATAGTAGACATCCTTGAAGGAGATATTCCAAGGCTTTCTAAGTATCGCTTAGCAGCCTCTGCCCTTTTCCATCCCAAAGCCATATTATACTCGTCGGTCCCCCTTTCATCACAATGCCCCTCAATAAGAATTTTTACATCAGGGTAAGCCTTAAGGACTTTTGCATTCTCTCTCAGAGTCTGGGCAGCATCTGGTCTTATATCATACTTATCAAAATCAAAGAATATACGGTGGAGTTCTAAGGGGATCTTCTTCTCTACCTTCTCTTTCTTCTCTTCTATCTTTGCCTCTTCCACCTTCTCCTCTTTCTCCTTAAGGAGTGCCATCTTTGGTTTTACTCTCTTACGACAGCCCCCAAGGGTGAGGAGTCCAAGGATAATTAAAGGCAAATACCTTTTCACTTCTCACCTCCTTTCAATCCCTGCTTCAGAGCCATCACCGCCTCCTCAGCCATCTTTGACTTTATAAGGCAGGAGATGGTGGATAGGGAAGCCGATATCATCTCAATATTTATTCTCCTATCTGCCAAAAGGCTAAAGACCTTACCAGCCATACCAGGGGAGGTAGCAAGTCTTCTCCCATAAACGGTAACCGTGGCAAGTCCTCTTTCACTCGTAATACCTTTGGCTTCTATCTTAGAGAGGTTCTTTTTCAGGAAAGAGATAACATCCTGTAGGTCCCTTTCATCTACAGCAAAGGATAAGTCACATCTCTGTTTACCAGTGGAGGATTGAGCGATATGTTCTATATTAAACCCTTTATCTCCCAACAGGGAGAATATAGCCCCTGCCACCCCTGGTCTATCTGGCAATGACTTCAAAGTCACCTTAGCCATTCCTATCTTCACCTCTATACCCTCTTCCAAATTACCTCCTTAATTTATTAAAAATAACAAAAATTGCCCATAAAGTCAATATTGTAGTTTTTATTATTGATATTTCCTTGTATCTATGGGGTGCTTTATACCAATTGCTGATAATGAAGCAAGAATGGATAGACCAAACCTTAATAAGAAATCAAAGGTCTTAGGGGGGGCATAATGTTTTTTAAAAAACCTATACATCCCCATACTATGAAAAAATCTCTCTCCCCTTCCTTTTGGGTGTTCATTTTGATAATGGATACAGACCTTCTGAGGGAAATACCATACCTCCCATCCCTTCTCCTTTGCCCTGTAACAGAGGTCAGTATCCTCTACAAAGAGGAAGAATCCTTCATCAAATCCTGATAGTTCCTCAAATACTTCTCTCCTCACAAACATAAATGCGCCGCATACCATATCTACCTTATGGGGTTTGGAATAGTCCAGATCTAAGTAGAGGTAGTGCTTAGAGAACGGATTTTTTGGGAAGGCTCTCCTTAAAGGAGAATCTCTTCCAAAGAAGATATTTATATAACTCGGGAAACGACGGAGGGTAAATTGAGTTGAGCCATCAGGGTTGAGGACCCTTCCCCCAAGAATGCCACATTTTCGATTCCTCAACATAAAATCCTCTGCCCCCCTTATTGCTCCTGGAAGGACTTCTGTATCTGGATTCAGAAATAGTATGAAATCACTCCTTACATCCCTTGCTCCAATATTGCAGGCTCTGGCAAAACCCAGATTTTGGGAGTTGAGGATATATCTGATTTTTGGGAATTTCTCCCTTGCCCTCTCTATGCTCCCATCCTGAGAATTATTATCTACCACTACTATCTCTACATTCTCTCCCTCAAGACTTCTCAAACAGTTCTCTAAGAATCTACCTGAGTTGTAGTTTACGATTACCACAGAAGTTTTCATTAAATCTTACCAAGGGTTTTTAATATCCCCAACCTCCATACAAGGAAGAAAGCCTGGTATACTATTCTCTTGTTCATCTTAGATACCCCCACCCTCCTTTCTGTAAAGACAATGGGAATCTCCTTTACCTTAAACCCCTTCCTCCATATAAGGAAGTCAATCTCTATCTGGAAGCCATACCCGTCAGATTTGATTCTGTTCAGGTCTATCCCTTCCAGCACGCATCTCTTATAACACTTGAATCCTGATGTAAGGTCTCGTATAGGTGCACCTGTTACTTTTTTTGCAAATAGATTAGCAAAATAGCTCAAGAGCAGTCTCTTCATAGGCCAGTTCACTACAGATACACCATCTAAATATCTTGAGCCTATAATAAGGTCATAATCTTTTAAGAGTTCTATAAACCTTGGGATATCAGAGGGGTTATGAGAAAAGTCTGCATCCATTTCAAAGGCGAAGTCATATTTATGCTTAATAGCATACTTAAACCCTGTTATGTAGGCTGTTCCCAAACCGAGTTTTCTCTCCCTCTTTATAAGATTTACCCTCGGGTTCTTTTTAGCAAGGCTCTCTACAATCTCAGCGGTTCCATCAGGTGAGTTGTCATCCACGACAAGCACATCAAGGGTATCAGATACCTTCAAGACCTCCTCAATTATCTTCTCGATATTTTCTGCCTCATTATAGGTAGGGAATATTACAAGTCCTCTCAAGCCTTCTTCCTACGGGGGCTTGTGATATACCTCGGTTTCTCTTCCCCTCTTATTACCCCGGGAGTGACTATACATTCACTCACCCCTTTAAGGGAGGGGAGTTCAAACATAATATCAAGCATAGCATTCTCCATTGCAGCTCTTAAACCCCTTGCTCCTGTATTCCTCTTCATAGCAATATTGGCTATCTCTTCTAAGGCTTCTTTTGTGATAGTAAGCTTCACCCCTTCAAGCTCAAAGTATCTCTCAAACTGTTTGACAAGAGCATTCCTCGGCTTTGTCAGGATATCTATGAGAGCCTTCTTAGGAAGACTGTGGAGGTTAGCTATTACAGGGAGTCTTCCAACAAATTCTGGTATGAAACCATACTTTATGAGGTCATCGGGTTCTACAAGGTCAAGAATCTCATCCTTCTTTTTTGAGTCCTGAGCAGGCAGATCTGAGGTAAAGCCCATCCCTGTGGTCTTTACTCTTTTACTTATGATATCCTCCAATCCTTCAAAGGTTCCTCCACAGAGAAAGAGGATATTTCTTGTATTTATCTGGATATAATTCTGCTCAGGGTGTTTCCTCCCTCCTTGAGGGGGAACATTGGCAACTGTCCCTTCAAGGATTTTTAATAGGGCTTGCTGAACACCCTCTCCAGAGACATCCCTTGTTATGGATGGGGAATCGCTCTTTCTTGAAATCTTATCTATCTCATCTATATAGACCACGCCTATCTCTGCTGATGAGATATCATAATCTGCTGCCTGGATAAGTCTTAAGAGAATATTCTCTACATCCTCACCAACATATCCTGCCTCGGTAAGGGAGGTAGCGTCAGATATGGAAAAGGGCACCTTAAGAAATTTTGCTAAAGTCTGAGCTAAGAGGGTTTTCCCTACACCGGTGGGTCCTATTAAGAGGATATTCGCCTTCTCCATCTCTACATCTGAATGGTTAGAGAATACTCTCTTATAGTGGTTATATACGGCAACGGAGAGAATCCTTTTTGCTCTCTCCTGTCCAATCACATACTCGTCTAAGAACCTCTTTATCTCTGGAGGGGATGGAAGGGAATGGAGGGAGTGGAAGGGGTTCCTTTCACTCTCTTTTACAAGACCATAACATATCCTTATACAGTCATCACAGATATATGCCCTTCTCCCTCTGATTAGTCTCTTAACCACACTCCTGGGGCGTCCACAGAAGGAACATACAGCCTCTTTCCTTTTCATTTCCTCTTCTCTATTATCTCGTCCACTATTCCATAATCCTTAGCCTCCTGAGGAGACATAAAGAAGTCTCTCTCCGAATCTTTGGCAATCTTCTCCACAGTTTGACCTGTATGCTTTGCAAGGATTTCATTCAACCTCTCCTTCAGCTTTACAATCTCTCGAGCACGAATTTCAACATCTGTGGCAGGTCCTGATATGCCCGATATCTCTGGTTGGTGAATCATTATCCTTGTATTGGGTAAAGCAAACCTTTTCCCCTTCTCCCCAGCAGAGAGGAGGAGGGCAGCTATAGATGCAGCCATACCCATACATATGGTAGATACCTTTGGCTTTATATACTGCATAGTATCATAGATGGCAAGACCTGATGAGACTACACCACCTGGGGAGTTTATGTATAAGTGGATATCCTTATCAGGTGCCTCAGCTTCTAAGAAGAGGAGTTGGGCAATTACAAGGTTTGCCACATTATCCTCAATAACAGAACCTAAGAAGATTATCCTCTCTTTTAAGAGTCTTGAGTATATATCATAAGCCCTTTCTCCTCTTCCTGTCTGTTCTATAACTATAGGCACATACATTACTTCACCTCCGCATATTTAAGTAATAGGTCAGATGCCTTCTCTCTCAATATATCCCTTTTAAGGCTCTCAATCCTACGAAGCCTATAAAAATTGTCCTTGAGTCTATCAGGGTCCATTTTAAAGACCTTTGCATACTCCTTTATCCTTTCATCTATCTCCTCCTCTTTCACTTCTATCTTCTCCTCTTCAGCTATTCTATCTAAGATGAGTTGGAGCTTTACTCTTCTAATGGCAAGGGGTAGAAGCTTCTTTCTTGTAGGTTCTGAATCCTCTGCTCTATACTCAGATAAGAGGTTCTCATAGGCTAAGCCTATTAAGGATGGAGGGGGTTGGAAAGAGTGAGACCTTAAGAGGTAATCGTATATCTGGTTTTTTATATCTTGCAGGACAAGTCTCTCGCTCTCCCTTTCTATATCCTCTTCCAACTTCTTTTTGAGTTCATTTAGGCTATTAAAATTTAAAGATTTTGCAAATGCATCATTTAATTCAGGCAGAATTCTTTCCTTTACATCCCTTATCCAGAGTCTGTAGATGACTCTCTTACCTCTTAGAGATTCATCCTGATAATCATCAGGAAACTTCACTTCCACATCCTTCTGAGTATTCGGGCTTACTCCTAAGAGTGCTCTGTTTATTTCAGGGAAGTTGAGTTTATCTCCCACCATAACCAGGACCCCTTTCTCTCTTTTACCCTTTGGTCTATCATTCTCAAAGGGTAGATAGTCCATAAGAATGAAATCCCCCTCCTTAGAGGGTCTTGAAACAGAGATAAAAGTAGCCATCTTCTCCTGTAGATGGGAGAGTCTTCTCTCAAGCTCTTCTTTAAGACCCTTTGGTTCTCTTCTCTCCACTTTTATCTTCTTATAAGGAGAGAGATTAAACTCTGGGATTATCTCAAAGGAGACCTTAAATTTTAAACTCTTATCGTCTCTTAATTTCATCTCTTCAACTCTTCCAGGTGTAAGGGGTTTAAAACCGTTACTCTTTATTGCCTCCTTATAGGTCTCATCAATAAGACTATCGCAGGCATCAGAGATTATGGACTTAGAGAACCTCTTCTCAATGATATTCTTAGGTGCCTTCCCTTTTCTAAACCCGGGGATCTGAGCCTTGCGCATATAGATTCTTGTATACTCCTCTATTCTCTCTTTAACCTTTTCAGGTTCTACTGTGATCTCCAGTTCCCTAAGCCATTCCTTTGGTCTATTAATCTCAATCTCCAGGGTTTTAGTGCGAGGAGGGGGAGTTGAACCCCCACCCTTTACAGGACTGGATCCTAAATCCAGCGCGTCTGCCAGTTCCGCCATCCTCGCTCCTTAAAAGGATTATAAGAGGTTAATAGTCCTCTGTCAAGCCTTAAACCCTACCCTCTCCTTGACTTTCTTTTAAAAATGGATAGAATCTCTCTGATGCATATCCTGGTTATCAATTGGCAGGATATTAGAAACCCCTTATCAGGGGGTGCAGAGGTCTATCTCTTTGAGATATTTTCAAGAATAGCTAAGAAGCATAAGGTTACCCTTTTCTGTTCTAATTATAAAGGGGGGAAAAAGAGAGAGTCTATTCAGGGGATAGATATTATCCGTAAAGGTAGAAGAAATGATTTCAATTTTGTTGTCTATAAGGACCTGAAAGCTATCCTTAGACACCATAGGTTTGATATCATCATAGATGACTTGAATAAGATTCCCTTCTATACCCCAAAGAGGGTGAAGATACCCTGCCTTGCCCTGGTTATGCACCTCTTCAGAGGGAGTATCTTCAGAGAGACAAATCTTCTATTGGGGAGTTATGTCTATCTCACAGAATCTCTTATACCCTACCTTTATAAGTCCACCCCTTTTGTGGTCCTATCCGAGAGTTCTAAGGATGACCTTATAAAGATGGGAATCCCCGAGGAGAAGATAACTGTCATCCCTCCCTGTGTAGATGAATCAAGATACTCTCCTGACTTTAGTAAAAAGGAGGAGAACCTGATTCTACATATGGGAAGGGTGAAGAGGTATAAGTGTATCGACCATCTCCTCTATGCCACTAAGATACTAAAGGAAAAGGGAAGGGATTTTAGGGTAATTATAGGAGGGAGTGGAGATGACCTCCCAAGATTGAAGGGGCTTGCCTCAAGACTTGGGATTAATGATTGTGTAGAATTTAAGGGTTTTGTCTCCTTTGATGAGAAGATAGAACTCTATCAGAGGGCGTCTCTGCTTGTGGAGACATCTGTTAAAGAAGGGTGGGGGCTCATTGTTATTGAGGCAAATGCCTGTGGAACACCTGTTGTCTCAGCAGACTCACCAGGTCTTAGAGATTCTGTTAAGGATGGTATCACAGGACTTCTCTATCCTTTCGGAGATGTTTTCAAGCTTGCACAGACAATTGAAACTCTCTTAGATAATAGAGAGAAGAGGGAAGAGTTATCCAGAAATGCTATTAAATGGGCAGGTCAATTCTCCTGGGATAAGGCAGCAGAGAGGATGCTCAAGGTAATAGAGAGGACCGTGGATGAGGCTTAAGAGGTTATGGCAGGTCTTAAGGGTGCTCATAGCCATTGGACTCCTCATCTGGCTTTCAAGAAAAGTAAACCTTACAGAACTCATCTCAGGGATAAAGGAGGCAAAAGGTGGTTTCCTTCTCCTTGCAATATCCTCTTATATCCTCTATTTCCTGATAGCTACCTTCAGGTGGAGGTTCATCTCCCTTATCCAGAGACTCAACCATCCGTTTAAGACCCTGTTCTCTATCTATTTCATAGCCTTCCTCTTCAATAATATCCTTCCCACCACTCTGGGTGGGGATGTGATAAGGCTTACCTATACCCAGGAGAAGGGGAGAGGAGCCGTTGCCCTATCTGTGGTAGTGGTGGATAGGATTATGGGGATGATAGGTCTTTTCTTCCTTGCTTCTCTCTCCTCCCTGTTTCTATTTCTAAAATCTGGTGAGTCCAGATTCCTTATCCCTATCCTTATAGGTTTCTTAGTAGCCCTTATAGCGGCTCTTGCTCTGTTCTCCTATCCTGTATACAGGCTCTTATCAAAAATCATAGAGAGGATAAGAGTCTTCAACCTTGGAGAGAGGTTGGGGAGGGCATACTATGAGATAAATAGATACAGAAAATCACCAGGGGTCCTGGTCTTTGCCTTTCTCTTATCCCTTGGAGTCCAGGTCTCTGTTGCCCTTGCCTGGTGGTTTATCGGAAAGAGTGCAGGAGGGGATGTAAATCTTCTCTGGTATCTTCTATACATCCCTGTAGTAACGGTCATTGCTATGATTCCCATAACCCTTGGAGGGTTGGGTTTGAGAGAGACCAGCTTCTTTGGACTATTCACATCTGCAGGGTTGTTAACCAGAGCCCAGGCTATAACAACAGCAAGCCTAAATTTAGGGATAATAATAGGTTTCTGTATAATAGGAGGGATATTTTTTATAACCCTGAAAAGGAGGAAGAATGAAGGTTCTACCCAGAAGGGACCTTGATAGGATTCATCCCTATCAACCTGGCAAACCAGTGGAAGAGGTTGCCAGGGAGCTGGGAATAAAGGGAGAGATTATAAAGCTTGCATCCAATGAGAATCCCCTTGGTATGTCTCCAAAGGCAAGGGAGGCTGCAAAGAGATATTTAGAAGAGGGCTACCTCTATCCTGATGACCAGGGATTTTATCTGAAGGAGAAGCTTGCCAAAAAGCATAAGGTAGACCCGGATATGATTATCCTTGGGAATGGCTCTGTGGATTTAATCTATCTCGTCTGCCTTGCCTATTTAGAGTCCAACAATAACCTTATAATGACAAAGGGCAGTTTTATCATAGCAAAGATTGCTACCTATATAGCAGGGGCAAGGCTCATAGAAGTTCCACCAAGGGATGATATGACTCATAACTTTGAGGGTATACTTAAATCTATAAATAAGGATACCAAGCTCATCTTCTTGGATAACCCTATAAACCCCCTGGGCACCATCTCTACAAAGGAGGATTTCGATGAGTTTATGGGGGAGGTCCCTGATAATGTCTTAGTAATAAGTGATGAGGCATACTATGACTATATTACCGATGCGGATTATATAGACTCTATGAGATATTTAAGAGAGGGGAGAAATATTTTAATATTCCATACCTTCTCCAAGATTTATGGTATGGCAGGATTGAGGATAGGCTATGGGATTGCCAAGCCTGAAATCATCCAGGCACTGATGAAGGTGAGGCTCCCTTTCAATACCAATAGACTCGGTCAGATAGCTGCCCTGGCTGCCCTTGATGATAGAGAGCATGTAAAAAGGAGCATAGAGGTGAATGAAAGGGGAAAGGAGTATCTATATAAAGAGTTTAAGAGGCTTGGGCTATTCTATCTCCCTACCCATGCGAATTTCATCTTCGTGGACTTCAAGAGGGATGCAAGAGAGGTCTTTGAGGCACTCCAGAGGCAGGGGGTAATTACAAGACCGATCCCCCAGTATGGATTTCCTACTGCATTAAGGATAACCATAGGGAATGAGCACCAGAATCAGAGACTCATAGAGGCATTGGAGAGGGTGATATAAAAGGAAGAGAGCTATTCTATAAGAAACAGAAGAAGTAGTGCTCAGACTACTCTTCTAAGAATACCTCTTTACCCACTTTCTTTGCTGAAGCTCTTTTACCAGCTGGTCGATGGCGGCATTGGACATCATAAAGCGAGTAAAGAACGGGGTGAGGACGATATGGGACTTGCCCTTAGCCTCTTGCCCAGCAATTCAAGGATGTTATACTCAGGGGAATACAATAGATGAAGCGATCGAGAACATAAAAGATGCCGTAAATCTACATATTGAAGCAAGAAAGTCCCTTGGCGAACCCGTGCCCGTTGAAGTAGTTGTAGAGGAAGTAGGGTCCTGAGAAACCAGAAGTTGTAATAAGAGTCCTTAAGAAGTTGGGCTTCAGCCTCGTAAGACAAAGCGGTAGCCATGCCATTTTAAAAACATCCAGATGGTCGCTGGACTACTGTGTCCGTACACAAAGGTAAAGATGTAAGCAAAGGAATCATTCGAAGGAGGAAGATATTATTCCCTAAGGAGGGTTATGATTCTTTCATTTTACCTCCTTATCTTAAATGGGGGAGAAGATGAGGACTCCACATTGCAGAGAGAATTGCAGAGGCGATGGCTCCTATTACTACATAGACCACTATCATTATGATGATGACCACGATTATATAACTTACTACCTTCTCCTTTGGTGTTTCCATCAGGATGGGAAGTCCAAGATATGCTAAATAGAGCCCATACAGAGAGATGAGGAAGACCAGTATCCCTAAGGGAGACCAGATATTAAGAACCCCGGCAATGAATCCAGGAGTGGCAGAGTAGGCAGCCAGCTTAAAGGCTTTTGTCATATCCTTTTTAGAGTCAAAGGTAGGAGCCAGGGCATTGATTATCATCCCCTCTATATAGAGACCTATAAGGGTAAGGATATACCAGACGATTGCCCATACTATGGAATAACCGATAGGAACTCTTATCGTTACAGTAGTGATAAGGATGTGGTATGTCCTTCCTATCAGCGAGCGACCTATTATCCCAAAGATTGCAGGGATGAGTGCCAAAGGAACGACATAGCTCATCATCACCTGAGAGATTGTAGCTGGTTCACTTTTTATCAGTTCCCAGGTCTCCTTCGGTTTTGTTATTATGCTTTTTACTCTTTCTATAATCACTTTACCTCCTTTTTCAGAGATTTATATTGAGGTCATCAAGATATACCTCTACCCTATCCTTATGCATATTAGGAGAATAGTATCCACCCTATTCCCCTCTTTTTTAGATATAGCCTTTTACCATATCACCACCTTTTTACGGTATCGATGGTTTGGGTTTTTATCCGAGAGCAGGAAGTATACGCCTTTTGCAGAAGGAATCCATTCTCCCCTGCCGGACTTTATCCTTATTCTATCCATCTTTCTTCCCAGGATATCGTATATATTTAGTTCTGTAGTTATATCTGGCATCATCTTTATGATAAGCTTTCCATTTCTGTATTCTGCATTTATAGTCTCGATATCAACCCTCTTCTCTTCCTCTATTCCGGATACAGGGGATGTGATATAGTAGACGGTGTCGTAACGAACGCCACCGGACCTGCAGGTTCTCTTATAAGTAAGGTGAAACCTGTTTCTCCTATCGATGTCGGCGAAGATATACCAACCATGTATCTCTCCATCCTCATAGGATACTATCTTCTCTCTTTCCCATACGCCTCCCTTTTTGTAGAAATGATAGATAGCCTCTTCGTTTTCCAACTTAGCGAATATATGGGGCATATTGAGTGTATCGTAGCAGAGAGCGGGAAAATAAACACTTCTCGTGTTATCATCGTCAAAGAAGGATTCCTCCTCCCATACTCCATCTTTAGAATAGATGTATACTCCCCTTAGGTTCCCCACGGTTCCATATCCCGTCTCGCATGGAATCCCTATGGTATTATCCTTTGAGAGAACGGCAGCAGAACTCTCATACCGTGGATCCCTGGGAGATTCAAGAAGGGGTTTCTCCTCTCCCCATGAACCAGTCCAAGTTATCGTATATATATGAAACTTACTAAAAGGACTCTCATCCTTCACATAGAAGAGGTGAAGGGTTCCATCCTTTATAACCATTGATAGTCCTCTACGATGATTGACAGGGTCGAGGTCCTTTTCCAGTGAATCAACCCTCCATTCATCTCCTTCCCTTTTATAGATGAAGATATAATCAGGAAACTCCCCATAAGTCAGGATATAGGGGATATTATTGTAAAACCCGAGAGAGAAATAATCACCTGGCTTTGCTATGATCGTGTCTATGGTCCAGGATGTTCCGTCGTGGTAAGCATACAAAATCGCATCGGATATGGGATAGACTATACCCGGATTGCCATTCTCATCAAGAGATAAAGGACTTACAAAAAGAGAGCTGTAAAAACCCCCGAAAGTATCAACAGGCGTTATATTCCAGCGATTATCCCTTCTCACCCCATAGTAGAGGATGGGCCAGTTGGGGCTGTCATCAACATATACGAGATGGGGGATTGATGATGTATCGGTCACTATTGAAATGGGATAGAGATATTCTCCGGTAGCCACGACCTCGGGCTCTGCACCTATAACGGGGAGTGCCATT
>CAZWJY010000010.1:0-18838 GCA_964634335.1 uncultured bacterium | reverse complement strand
CCCAATTCGGCAAAGCCCAGACCTGTGGTAAGACCCACATAGCCAGTGCCGATGACAGATAAGTTCAAGGTTCTAAGTTCACGGTTCATGGTTCAAGGTTCTAAGTTCATGGTTCTATATTTTAGATTTAGAGGTTGGGTGGGAACGGAGATAAAGTCTTCCTGAGCTGTTATCTCATAAATCTGTTTGGTTAACTCCCGAGCAGACCGCCAGGCTTCGATATCTTCAAACTTAGTTATTTTCATAGTTAGAATTTTTCGATTTGGCAGGGAGGGAGGAAGGCAGAGACACTCTGGTGTAATAAATCTAAGGATACTACCAAGAGGTTCTTCTTCTTATCCTCTCTCACCATCCATCCTACTGCACCCTTTAATGGACCTGAACAGACCCTTATCCTATCCCCCTCTTTTAGATAGGGGTAAGGCTCTAAATCTACTTTTGCCTTCATCATTATCCTTATAGATTCTATATCCTCCTTAGGGATGGGTTCTGGTCTGGGTTTTCCGAGGATATAGACAACCCCAGGGGTATCAAGGATTTTATTGAAGAGTTCTGGTTTAGGAAAGGTCTCAACAAAGACATAGCCGGGAAAGACCGGAACTTCTATTATCTTTCTGCGGTCTCTTCTCCGGCTCCATACCTTCCTCTTTGGTAAGAGGACGAGGAAGGATTTATACAGAAGATGTTTATTTACTACCTCTTCATGTCTGCTCTTTGTATACAGGGCATACCATCTTTTTTCGCTCACTCCCATCTATGCAAGGGAAGGTCTGCTACTGCCCTCCTCCTCGGTCTTATAGAGACCTCAAATACCCTGGGTATATATCCAGATTTCTCCACTCTTATGGTTAGCCTCTTTGGAGGAACCCTTTCAAAGAGATACCTTCCTGAATAATTGGAGGTGGCTGGAGGGATACGGGTATTCACAAGGGTAACCACAGCCCCTTGTATAGGTTCATTAGTTACATCATCATAGACTATCCCTGTGAGTGCAGAGGAGGTATCAGGGGGAACCTGAAGGGCTATACCTGCTGCAAGGCGGTGGAAGTATTTACCACCTCCCCAGAAATAGGACTCTATCTTATCTACAGAGAAGTATAGGTGGATGTATCTATGGGCGATGATAAACCTTGATGATATGCCTGCATTGAAGTCTCTTCCATCATACTCAAGAGCAGGGGAGAAGTATCCTCCTGGGAAGAGCTCAATCCCTCCAAAAACTCCAAGAGCCCAGTCGTGTTTTGGGGAGTCTTTAGAGGTGCCAAAAAACCATCCATCGGTATTTGTAAGGTGAGAATGGGGACCATAACCTACATACCTCCCTCTACCCAGTCCAAGATGGAGTCCAAATATAGGGCTCACAGCTTTCCATTTATAGGTATAGGTAGCAGAGGGGGTCACTACTGTATCCAGATAGGTCTCTTCTCCTATCCAGAACTCCTTGGACATCACTACAAAGAGGGAGAAATTTTCAGAGGGGAGGAGTCCTTGGGTTGGATAGTATTCTACATCAAAGTCCCATCCTATAGGGTTTCCATATCTATCATATCCACCACCCACAGAGGAGATATGGCGTTTCCAGTTGACCTCGTGCACGCCTATAGCTAAGGCAGGTCTCTTAGAGGTCTCCTTCAGGAGTTGATAAGAGAGACCCAGGGCGTAGTCCTTTGGGGTATACATAGAGAGGGAGACCTCAACTCTATCAAAGAGTCCAAGGGCAAGGGCAAAGTCTACATCTGAGACATCATACCTGGGCTGTTCTCTCACTCTCTGCTGGGGAGGAAGGAGCCCTGGAGCCTGAGGCATAGAGCCTGCAAGGGAGAGTCTGTAAGTAAGATGGGGCAGGATATAGGCTTCAGGTGCATCTATAAGACAGGTCGTCCGATTGTGCTGGGCAAAGAGGAGAGTGGTGAAGAAGAGAATAGTCGTATACCTGATAGTCATAAAGCCCTCCTAAGAGGGAGGTCTGCAAGCATCCTCTTACCCGGTTTTACCCTTAATATGAACTCCCTGGGTAGATACCCTTCTTTCTCTACAAGGATTTTCAGCTTCTTTGCCGGAACCCTTTTAAATTCATACTCACCAGAGGAATTGGTGGATAGAGGAGGTAGAGGGGTATTTAGTATAGAGAGGGTAGCCTTTATAGGTTCCTTTGTTACTTCATCATACACTATCCCCTTAATTGAACCTGTATCTGGTAGATTCCTGAGGGCTATACCGAGAGAGAATCTTGGAATCTCCTGGGGTTCTTCCCATAATAGACCCTCAATCTTTACAAAAGAGAAGTATAGGGTGAGGTAGCTGATAGAGAAGGATAGACCTGTATTTATATCCCTTCCATCAAATTCAAAACCTAACCAGAGCTGAGGGATGGGCTGAAGCTGTAAGCCTCCAAAGAGTCCAAAAGCGAGTTCATGTTTTGGTCCATCCTTTCCAAAGAGGATGTCTGTATTGAAGTATCTACTCCTTGGACCATATCCCACAAACCTTCCCCTACCCAGACCCAGATGAAGTCTCAGGTATTCACCTATACTCTTTGAGGTTACAGCAAAGATGGAGAGGTTTTCTGAGGGTTTTAATCCCTGGAGGGAGTAGTAATCAACATCAAAGGGCCAACCCTTTGGATTACCACACTCCTCATAACCTCCGCCTACCTGTGAGATGTGACGCTCATAGGAGAGTTCTGCTATACCAATTGCCAGGGCTGGATTCTTTGTCTCAGGAAGGATCTGATAAAGGATACCAAGGGAGTAATCCTCTGGGGTATACATAGTAAGGGTAAGGTCTATCTGGTCAGTCGGGGCATACTCTATACCTAAGTCCCATTCAGTAGGGTAGAGAGTATCCTGTTTTAGGGCAGAGGAGAAAGAGAAGACACCTCTTAAGGTATTCTGGGGTCTTGTGCAGGCAGTAGGGATATCTATAAGGGATGAAGGGAGGGTATATTCAGCAAGAAGAGGAAGGGAGAGGATGGGAAGTATAGATAGGACTTTCTTTATACTCATCATAACCCCCTTTTTTGTAATTTGGATAGGCTTCGCCTCCCTAAGTTACATCCTATCCTTTTATTTAAAAAAACCATTTCCAAAATTATAGGAAAAGATAAAGGTTTGTCAATACACTTGTGTAGATTATGACCGCTACTTTTTAGGTTTAATCCTCTCAAATATGGTATAGACTACAGGGATGATGAATAGGGTTAGAAAGGTAGAGGTAGACAGACCACCGATTACTGCTATAGCCATAGGAGCGCGCAGTTCTGAACCCGCAGACCTGGAGAGAGCCATAGGGAGCATTCCTATTATGGTGGTCAGGGCAGTTATTAGGATAGGACGGAGTCTTACAACCGCACCCTCTATCACTGCATTATAGGGCTCTAAACCCCTCTGGCGGAGTTGCTTTATATAGGTTATCATAACTATCGCATTGTTCACAACTATCCCTACCAGGAGGAGGAGACCTATGGAAGAGGTTACAGAGACTGTAGTCCTGGTGATAAGCAGGAGAAGGACCACACCTATTATGGTTAGAGGGAGGGTGAAGAGGACTATGAAGGGGTCTTTGAAGGATTCAAACTGGGCTGCCATTATCATATAGATTAAGAGAATAGAGGCTAAGATTGCAAAGATAATATCTCTGAGCATCTCCTTAATATTCTCAAACTCTCCTCCCATACCCATAAGATAGCCTGAGGGTAGCTTTATCTTGGATAACCTCTTCTCCACATCACCCATTATCTTTCCTATACTCCTCCCCCTATTATCTGCCAGGACAGATACCACCCTTGTCTGTTTCTCCCTATCAATCCTTATTGGACCCAGCCCATACTCTATTTTAGCAATATCCTTCAAAGGAACCATCAATCCTGTAGGGCTCTTTATCTCCATAGAGAGGAGGTCTTCCATACTCCTCCTCTCCTCTCTTTTTAAGACCACCCTAATATCTCTCTCCTCCCCCTTCTGTCTGAGTCTTGTGGCGACTTTACCTTTGAGGGCTGCTTCCAGTTCATTCTCAATCTGATAAGGAGCAAGACCGTATATAGATGCCCTTGCCCTATCAATCCTTATATGGACCTCAGGCTTTGCCTGGACAAGGGAGATTTCAGGTCTTACTATCCCTGGAATCTTCTCAATCTCCCTCTTTATCCTTTCAGCTATGAGGCTTAGGGTCTTCAGGTCCTTCCCATAGATATCTATCTTCACAGGCTTCTCTCCTCCACCTGTAAATATCTGGGAGAGGTTGAAGGGTGCAACCTTAGCACCCTTATATAGAGGAGACCTATCAAGGATATCCTCCACATCCTCACTGGATGACCTTCTCCGCTCCTCTTTATCCACAAAGCTCAAGAAGAGCATTGCTGTATTCACTCCTGTCTCTCCGCCAAACATAACACTCTCCCCTTCCTCACCTTCTATCTCTCCCACAAGGGCAGAGACATCTGTAATATCCGGGCATTCTCTGGCAATCCTCTCTATCTGTTTTACATAATAGTTTGTCTCCTCCAAGTTTGTTCCTGTAGGGAGGGTTATATTGATTATGGCAAAACTCCTATCTACTTTGGGTAGAAATTCTATACCTATTACTGGAATAAGGATTAAGGAGACTATAAATATTACAATAGCGATTAGGGATACAAAGAGTCTATGGGAAAGGGCATAACCCAGTGCTCTTCTATAAAAACCCCTTACAGGCTCAAACCATCCCTTGCTTAAAAAGCCTTTATAGACCTCCTCCTCTCTCCTCTTCAGAAATACCCTTGCAAGCATAGGGATTATGGTTATAGCAACAAACAGGGAGGCTAATAGGGTGCTACTCACAGTCAGGGCAAGCTGTTTAGCAATCCTTCCCACAATACCTCCGATGAATACCAAGGGGAGGAATACTGCTATGGTGGTAAAGGTTGAGGCACTTATGGCAGTCCCCACCTCAGAGGTTCCTTCAATAGCAGACTTCTCCTTCTCCTCTCTCTGTTGCAGATGTCTGAATATATTCTCCAATACCACTACAGCATTATCCACAAGCATACCTATTCCGAGGGCTATCCCTCCCATAGTCATTACATTAAGGGTATATCCTGCAAAGTAGAGGACTATAAAGGTGATGACGATGGATAGAGGAATGGCAAGGGAGATGACCAGGGTAGGTCCAAAACTGCGCAGGAAGAAGAGAATCATAAGGACGGCAAGGAGTCCACCCCACAGGGCATTATTTGTTGTTCGGTTTATCGTGCGTTTAATAATCTTTGACTGGTCAAAGGCAGGAGAGAATCTTATCTCAGGGATAGTCTTTTTAATCTTCTCAAGTTCCCTATTTACCCTTTCAGCAACTACCACTGTATTTGTCCCTGACTCCTTGTATATGGCAAAGAAGGAGGTCTCTCTACCATTCACCCTAAAATATCCCCTTTTCTCTTTATAGGTATCCTTAACCTCTGCTATATCTCTTAAGTATACAGGCACCCCTCCCTTACTCATACCTACAACAACCCTTTCTAAGTCCTCGGTTTTTTCAAACTCTCCTATCCCTCTCAAGAGATACTCCTTATGCCCCTTTACTAAATGACCAGAGGGGAGGTTTAGGTTATGGGCGCGCAGAGCGTAAAGGATATCACTCAAGGAGACCCCATACTGGTGCAGGGCTTCTCTACTCACCTCCACCCATATCTCCCTCTCCCTTCCACCGACTACTGTGACCGATGCTACACCATCCAGTCTCTCCAGTCTTGGCTTCACCTGCTCCTTCAAAATATCTCTTATCTCCTCAGGCGATAAGGTCTGGGAATAGGCATAGCATTCCATAATAGGCATCATACTGATATCGAATTTCACCACCACAGGTTTTGATGCCTCTTCTGGGAGGTATCCCTCAATCATCCCGAGTTTATCCCTCACATCCTGGGCAGCAAAGTCCAAGTTCTTTCCCCACTCAAACTCCACAGTCACTAAGGAGAGACCTTCCATAGAAGATGATGTAACCTTCTTTACCCCTGATATAGTAGATACAGCCTCTTCTATGGGTTTGGTTATTAAATTCTCCATATCCTCGGGTGCAACCCCTGAGTATCTTGTGACGACTGTAACAGCAGGGAATGAGAGTTCAGGGAAGAGGTCGAGACCGAGTTTAGAGAGAGATATAACCCCTAAAGCCACAAAGATTCCTATGAGCATAGTTATGGAGACAGGGTGTCTTACAGAGAATTTAATCATCTCTCCACCTCCACCTCTTGATTATTGGTAAGACCTGGTGCACCCAAGGAGACTACATATTCTCCCTCTTTTAACCCTTCTAAGACTTCCACCCTACCATAGGAGGATATTCCGATTCTTATCCTCCTCTCCTCTGCCCTCCCTTTCTCTACCACAAAGGCAAGGGTATCCTTTCCCCTTATAATGAGGGAGGACTCAGGGATGATGAGTGCATTTCTACTCTCCTGGGTAGCGATTCTCACCTTTAAGAGCATTCCGGGTCTCATCCCCTTTCCTGGCTTCAAGATTCTCAACCTCGCCTTTGCAGTCTTTTTTAAAGGGTCTAAGGAGGATGAGACAGAGAGAATCTTTGCAGGAATCTCCCTCTCCTGGTAGAGCACATAACCGGTCTTTGATGTCTCTATCTTAGGTATATCCTTCTGAGGAATCTCCACCTCCACTTCCAAGGAAGAGATATCACTCACCAGGGCTAAAGGGACCTGAGGTGTCACAAGCTCACCGGGTTTCAGATAGAGAATTCCGACTATACCAGAGATGGGTGTCTTCACCTGAACAGGCTTATACTCAAGACCAGGGACAGAGCGGTCTAACAGGGCAATAACCTGGTCCTTCTTCACAGATTCGCCCTCCCTCACTGTATACCTCAAGAGCTTTCCAGGGACCTGGGTATATATATGAGCCTCCTTTACCCCTCTTACAGTTCCCAGATATTCCAGGATATGGGCAATATATCCCCTTTTGACCAGAGATACCCTTACCAGAGGCTTTGCCCTTTCTGGCTTCTCCTTTGACCTCTCTACCCTTCCACAACAGAGAAGGGTGAGAAGTATTAATATAAGGAATCTCATAGTCTTCCCCCTTCTATGGCAAACTTTAACTTAGCTAAGCTTATATTATAGTTCTTAAGGGCATTTAGATAGTTCACCCTTGCCTGATAATAGGCGAGTTCTATATCCATAACATCCAAGGATGAGGCAAAGCCCTGACGGTACTGCTCCTCTGCCATCCTGAAGGTCTCCTCTGCCAGCTCCACATTCTCCTTCTGAGACTCTAAGGATTTTCTGGAGGTCTCAAGAGAGTTATAGAGGGAGTTTATCTCCATTATGGTAGCATCCTTCTTCAGTTTATAGAGAAGCTCTATCTGTTTGAGTCTACTCTTAGCAGAGATTACAGCTCCTCTATTCTTAAAGCCTGTGAATAATGGCAGGGATATACCAAGGCTCAAATTCCAACTCCCTCCCCACTTATCCTCAAAGCCTATGGGTCTTCTATAGCTATAGTTCACCTGGCTAAATAGGGAGGGTTTATTAGAGGATTTTGCAATGGAGAGAGCCCTTTTTGCGAGTTCTATCCTCTTCTCCATAATCCTCAAATCCTTGCGCTTTTCAAAAGCCCTTTTCAAAAGGGTATCCAGACTCACCTCATAAGGGGTATACTCAAGGGAATCGGTAAGCTCCAGCTCTTCCTCTTGGGGAAGACCGAGGAGGAGTTTTAGGCTATTGAGTGTGGTCTTATAAAGATTCTCAGCCTCTAAGACCCTTGGCTCTGCATTCTTATATTTTACCTCAGCCCTCATAAGCTCCAATTTTGATGCATAGCCTGTGGAGTATTTATCCTTTACAGATTTAAAATGTTTTTCAAGTTCCTCTCTCATCTCCTTGGATAGAGCCAGGAACCTCTCTGCCACAAGGGCATTGTAGTAAGCCTCTGTCACCCTCTCCTCTATCTCCATCTCTTTTCTTTGAAGGTTGAGTTTCTGGATATCCAGGTTGATTCTGGCAAGATTATAGGAGTTCCATAACCTCCCCCAGGTAAAGATGGGTTGTTGTAGGGAGAGACCCACGGAGTAGTTATTATGTTGACCAAACTCCATAGTCACTGTGTCTATCCTTGGCTGATGGGTAATAGAATCTATGGTAAAGACAGGCATAGTTATGGTGTTTATAGGGGTGATATAGGTATATCCTGCATTTGCATTGAGCTGGGGGAAAAATCCACTCCTTGCCTGGATAAGGTCCCCTTTTGAGGAATTGAGCTCCTCACCACAAGCCAGATACTCAGGGGAGTTTTTAAGGGCGAGTTCCTTTGCCTTCTTAAGGCTCAGTCTCTGAGTAGCAAAAAGGTTAAAGGCAAGTATTAAAAGGATAGAGAACCTCATTTCACCTCCTTTAAGGCACCTTTAAAGAAGAGCTGAGATATAACAGGATAATACTCTGTCAACTTTGTCTTCCCATCTTTCCTTATAAAATGCAAAAGGAAATCCTTCATTATTCCTATAAAGGCTATGGCAAGCCACTGGGGTTTAAGCTCCCTCAATACCCCTTTCTCTATCCCCTCTCTCATAATATCTGAGAGCCAATCCATAAACTCCTCGTATCCTTTAAATGCCTTCTTTGCTGTCTTCTTATGTTCTCCTCTTGGAATATCTCCGAGGAGCATAGTTCTAAAGAGGCTGCGATGTTTTTCAAAGAACTGAAGGGAGATATAGATGAGTCTCTCAATCTTCTCCTTAGGGTCATCAATACCCTTAATCTCCTGGAAGATTTTCTCTCTAAGACCCTCCATTCCATCCTTTAAAACTTCTAAGAAGAGCTTCTCTTTGGAAGGGAAGTAGAGATACACAGTCCCCTTTGCAATCCCTGTCCTCTTTGCCACCTCATCTATGGTAGTCAAATGATAGCCCTTCTGGGCAAAGACCTTCCTTGCCACTTCTATTATCCTCTTCTTTCTGACTGACTGTTCAGTCATATTTTATATTATAGGGAGGTAGGAAGGGATGTCAAGGGGAGAAACTTTTTGGGGTGAGGTCTATATCTCGTTGATTTCGTCTGTTTCGTTGATTTCGTCTGTTTCGTATGAAGCTCCGGGGCAGTCTACAGGGTATGTTGCCCGACCCTCCCTGTCATTATCCCAATAGATGTGGATAAGTTTATTGCTCTTGACAAGAGAAAATAAAAGAGTATATTTAAAAATGCATCCTGTGCTCTTCCGCATCGGTGGATTTACTCTCTACTCCTATGGGCTAATGTTACTCTTAGCATTTCTCATAGGCATCTATATGACTGAGAGGAGGGCAAAAAGGAGGGGGATAGACCCTAAGAAGATATCTGACCTGGCATTATGGATACTTATAGGAGCAGTTATAGGTTCAAGGCTCTTATATGTAGCCCTGCACTGGGAGGAGTTCAGTTCAGACCCTATTGAGATTATTGCCTTCTGGAGAGGTGGGCTTGCAGGTCTTATGCTCTTTGGTGGATTCTTAGGAGGCTTCCTATCAGGTCTATTGTATGTAAAGAAGCAGAGGCTTCCTCTATTAAAGATGATGGACCTTGTAGCCCCTGCCTTAGCCTTCGGGCTCTTCCTTGTTAGAATCGGTTGCTTCTTAAATGGATGCTGTTTTGGTAAACCATCCTCCTTTGGAATTATCTTCCCACCTCATTGTGCAGCAGGTTATACCTTCCCAGGAGAAAGGCTCCACCCTACCCAGCTCTACACCTCCTTAGCAGGACTTATTATCTTTTTCACCCTTCTCAGGATAGAGAAGAGAAAGCCAAGACCTGGTGCACTCTTTGGAACCTATCTCATCCTCCATGCAGGATTCAGATTTGGGATAGACTTTATCAGATACTATGAGAACTCAGCCAATCTATGGACAAATCAGATAATCTCCTTAGCCCTTGTGGCTGTTGGTATTATGCTTGTATTAAGAAGGGTTGGAAAGAGTAAAAGATAGCCTCCTCTACTTTCTCACTTCTCTCTTAGATTTCATCTATCCACCTCTATGTGTGGTCTGTGGAGATGAAATAGAGAAGGGACTCGTCTGTGATAAATGCCTTGGGAAACTTACAAGATTAGATATACAGACCTGTCCAGTATGTGGAGAGCCAGTATTTGAGAGAAAGTCCCATAGATGCAGAGAAGAGAGGCTAAAGTTGAAAAGAATCAGGACTCTTGGGGGGTATGACTCTCCAAGGAAGGAGTTGATAGGTGAGCTTAAGTATCATCATAAACCCTCCTTAGCAAAGATTCTTGGGAGGGAGATGGGCGTAATTCTAAATTCAGACCCTATCTTAAAGACCTCAGATATAATAATCCCCATACCTCTCCATCCAGCAAGAAAGAGGGAGAGGGGGTATAATCAGGCTGAGCTCCTGGCAGAGGAGATATCGAGATTTACCCATATACCCTTTTCAGACTGTTTGGAGAGGGTAAAGAACACAAAGGCTCAGGTCACCTTATCTGAAAGGGAGAGGCTTGAGAATGTGAAGGGAGCCTTTAAATTGAAGAAAGGGGTGGATATATCTGGAAAGAGGGTTATCTTAGTAGATGATGTCTTTACCACAGGAGCAACCCTGAATGCTGCTGCTCTATCCCTTCTTGAAGGGGGAGCAGAGGAGGTCTATGGACTCACTGCGGCTGCTGCCCACCCTGGCACCGATTCTCAGAGGTAAGGTTTTATCCTTGACATCTTCTTAAAGTATAGTATATTACTCTGATGAGAGATAGATTAATAGATGCCTTAAAGGGAGCAGAGGGTTATGTAGAGATAAGGGTGGAGAGGAGAGAGGGAACAGAGATATCCTTTAGAGGCAAACTCTTAGAGAGGGTCTCCTCTACTGTGGATATGGGGGGATTTATAAGAGCCCTCCTCCCGGGCAAAGGGTGGGGGGTGGTGAGTTTTAATTCTCTTGAGGGATTGAAATCAAAGGTTAAGGAGGCTATCTCCCTCTCTAAAAACCTGATTATGGAGGAGCCTATTGAGCTTTATCCTACCCAACCTGTGGAGATAGAGTCTGATGCCAGGCTTATAGATGATTTCAGAACCCATAAGCTGGAGGAGAAGAAGAGTCTGGCAGAGTCCTATAATGAGATTATCCTCTGCTCAAGGGATATAATAGATAGCCAGCTCCTCTATACTGATGGATTTAAGACCTACTGGTATGCCAATACAGAGGGAACATATATAAAGAAAGAGAGGGGAGATGGACTCCTCCTTTTAAATGCCATTGCAAAGGATTCTGGCTCTGTTCAGATGGCTCACGAGGTGATTACATCAAGAAAGGGGTTCTCTGAACTTACAAAAAGGGAAGAGTTGGCTAAAAGGGTTGCTGAACTTGCCTCAAATCTATTAAGAGCAAAACCTGTTAAGAAAGGGGTATATACCACAGTCCTTGACCCACACCTTGCAGGGGTATTTATCCATGAAGCCTTTGGACACCTCTCTGAGGCAGACCATATCTATGAAAATCCAAGGGCAAGGGAGCTTATGAAATTGGGTAGAAAAGTGGGGAGCAAAATCTTAAATGTTATTGATGATGGCTCCTTACCTGACCTGAGGGGGAGTATCTATTATGACGATGAAGGGGTGAAGTGCAGAGAGACCTATCTGATAAGGGAGGGTGTGCTTACAGGGAGACTCCATTCCCGTCAGACCGCTAAGAAGATGGGAGAGGAGCCTACAGGTAATGCAAGGGCTCAGGATTATACATTCCCTCCTATTGTAAGGATGACAAATACCTATATTGAAAATGGTGACACCCCTTTTGAGGATATGATAAGGGGTATAAAAGATGGGATATATGCGTGTAAGGCTTATGGAGGAGAGACTATGCTTGAAAACTTCTCCTTCTCTGCTGGATATGGTTATATGATAAGAGATGGTAAGATAGAGGAGCTTGTAAGAGATATAGTTCTTCAGGGAAACCTCTTTGAGACCCTTTCTAATATTGATGCGATAGGGGACGATTTCCAATGGCTTCCCGGAGGAACCTGTGGTAAAGGGGGACAGCTTGCACCTGTGGGTATAGGAAGCCCCCATATAAGGATAAAGGGCGTAATAATTGGAGGGAGATGATTCTCGATAAAGTAAAGAAGAGAGTAGATAAAGGGGAAGTCTATCATCAGAGAAGGAGAGAGACCACTGTAAAGTTTGATGGCTGGAGATTAAAATCCTTAGAGACTACGGAGAGGGAGGGTAATTCCCTGAGGGTCGTAAAGGATGGAAGGGTAGGTTTCTCTGCTACCACTGACCCCTTAGCCCTTGATAGGTTGATAGAGGATGCCATAGGTTGTGCAAAATTTGGAGAGAGGATGGACTTGAGATTCCCCCAGCCCAAGGAGACCCCTGAGCTTGACCTCTGGGATGATAGACTTGCATCCTTAAACTCTGAAAGGATGGTAGAATGGGGCAAGGCTTTTATAGAGATATTTGGTGAACATCCAAAGGACCTCAATTTAGAGATGGAGTTCTCTAACAGTATCCTTGAGGAGAAACTCTCCAATACCTCTGGTCTTGAGATAGAAATTAAGAAGGCGCTCCTTACCCTTAAGATAGTCCTTATGAGGGCAAGGGAAGGAGATATCCTATTTCTCTATGAGTCCGATACAGTATGCAGGTTTCCAGAGGATATGGAGAGGAGAATTTCAGCAATGGTTGATGGTTTTAAAGAGAAGCTGAGAAGGGCAGAGAGGGAGGCAACCATATCTGAGGGGGTTCCGGTAATATTCTCCCCAAGGGTAGTGCCTGCACTCCTCATCCCACTTCTTGCTGGAATAAATGGAAAGAATATCATCAATGGGAGCTCTCCTTTGGTAGGCAAGCTGGGGAAGGAACTCTTTGATAACAAGCTCACTATTATGGATGATGGAACCCTACCTGATAGACCAGGGAGTTCAAGGTATGATGATGAGGGTATACCAAAGAGGAGGATAGATATAGTAAGGGATGGTAAACTTACAGACTATCTCTTAGACCTGGTTACCTCCTTTAAACTTGGGAGAGAATCGAATGGGTGTGCTGGAAGGTCGATATTTGCTACCCCATCCCCTGCATATTCCAATATAATAGTAAGACCAGGGGATAGGAGCTCTTCTGAACTTATGGATGTAGAAGAGGGGGTTCTGATAGAAGACCTCTTAGGGGTTGGGCAGGGGAATATCCTATCAGGAGCCTTCTCCAACCCTTTTGGGCTTGCCTTTAAAATAGAGAAGGGAGAGATTACAGGAAGAGTAAAGAATGCGTCCATTGCAGGGAATATATATGAGAATCTAAGGGAGATAACAGGAATATCTAAGGAGACAGAGTGGATATGGGGGAGATTCAAGGTTCCCTTTATAAGGCTGGACAATCTAAAGCTGGCATTAAAGGGTTAAGCCTGCCAGATACCTGGAATCTTCCTGCCACAGAATTTACATCTCCCATTCCTTAGATTAAGTTCTAATATATTATAGCCCTTTCTTCTAATAACTACCTTTTTACATCTTGGGCAGTAAGTATTCTCAGCAGGATGACCAAATACATTACCGATATAGACAAACTTGAGTCCTACTTTCAAGGCAATATTTCTTGCCCTTTCCAAGGTAGGAACAGGGGTAGGTGGGAGGTCTTTCAATTTATACATAGGGTAAAACCTGGAAAAATGGAGAGGGACCTCATCGCCCACTTCCCTTTTTATCCATTCACACATCTCCCTGATTTTCTTAAAATTATCATTCTTGGTAGGGATTACAAGGTTTGTTATCTCCACCCATACCCCTTTCCTTTTAAGGGTTTTTATGGTATCAAGCACCGGTTGAAGCTCGCCTTCACATATTTCAGAGTAGAAATTTTGGGTGAACCCCTTGAGGTCAATATTTGCTGCATCTAAATACTTTATAAGTTTTAAAAGGGGTCTTCTATTTAAGAACCCATTGGAGTGGTAGAGGTTGAGAATGCCTCTCCTCTTAGCCTGGATAGCTGTATCAAGCATATACTCATAGAATATAGAGGGTTCGGTATAGGTATAGGCGATAGACTTGCAGTTATACTCTGAGGCAAGCCTCACAATCTTATAAGGGGGGAGGTCAAAGTTATAGGTAGCCTCTGGTCTTACCTGGGATATCTCCCAGTTCTGACAGTATTTGCAATCAAAGTTGCATCCTGCTGTAGCTATGGAGAAGGCTCTTGTTCCTGGGAGCACATGGAAAAGCGGTTTCTTTTCAATAGGGTCTATATGGACTGCACAGGGGTTTCCATAGACAAGGGTATAATACTCCCCATCCCTATTCTCCCTGACCTCACAATAACCCCTCTGCCCCTTTGGAACCACACACTTCTTGGGGCAGAGAAAGCACTGAACAACCTTGTTTTTCCTCTTTGCATAATAGTAAGCCTTTTTTGGTCTTACAAAACCCTGCTTTGCGGTAGGCTCCTCAGCATAGAGCACCTCCCTTATCAAGGAGGGGAGGAGGGGGAGAGCTAAGGAGGAGACCCCCAGCCTCTTTAAAAAATCTCTTCTTGTCAATCTCTCCACCCTTAGAGCTTAATATGGTTTTAAATCCTGTCAACCCTATTGTGGCTAAGATTTCAGAAGTGTTGACAATCAAGGGCTTGGGATTATATTTAGAATATGCCTGCAAATCTTCCTCCAGAGTATTTTGAGATAGAAAAAAGATACAGAGAGGCAAAGAGTATAGAGGAGAAGCTCTTCTTTTTAGAGAGGATGCTTGCTGTTATGCCAAAGCATAAAGGGACAGAGAAGCTTCAGAAGGAGTTGCGGACACGGATTTCTAAATTCAAAAACAGCCTTTCAAAAAGACCTGCCACCAGGAGAGGTTTTATCTATCATATCCCAAAGGAGGGAGCAGGTCAGGTCTTAATAGTGGGTCCACCGAACTCTGGTAAGTCAAAACTCCTTAGCTCTCTTACAAATGCAAGACCTGAAGTAGCTCCCTATCCCTTTACTACTAAAGTCCCTCAGGTAGGGATGATGGAGTATGAGGATATAAAGATTCAGCTTGTGGATACCCCACCCATATTTGAGAAGAATCAGAAGATCCCCTGGAGGTCCCTTATCTACAATGCCGACCTTTTGCTTTTAGTAATGGATTTAAAAAGAGAGAGTATCTTAGAGGAGCTTCAATTGATTAAAGAGACCGTCTATAACCCAAAACAGCTTGTAGTAGGGAACAAACTCGATTTAGAAGGAACAGAAAAGACCCTCAACATCCTTAAGGTGCATCACCCTGTTATAGGGATCTCCTGCCAGACCTGTGAGGGGCTTGAGGATTTGAAGAGGAAGATATTTGAATCCTTAGAAATCATAAGGGTATATACAAAAAAGCCAGGTAAGCCTGTAGAGAGGATAGACCCCTTAATTCTGAAGAGGGGAAGCACCCTCCTTGATGCTGCAAAGGAGACCCATAAGGATTTTGAGCGTCTATTAAAATATGCAAGGCTCTGGAATGATAAATATTCCGGTCAGAGAGTAGAGAGAGAGTATATACTCAAAGATAGAGATGTTGTAGAGTTTCATACAAGATAGGAGGTAGAATGGATAGGCTCTTTTCCAAGATAGATAAGTTCAGGGATGAAATGGTAGAAACCCAGATAAGGCTCACCTCTATCCCTGCTCTTGGTCCACAGAATGGAGGGGATGGAGAAAAGGAGAAGGCAGATTATGTAAAATCCCTTTTGGGAAGCATAGGTTTCGACAGGATAGAAGAGTATAAGGCACCTGATTTAAGAGTATCCTGTGGATATAGACCGAATATTGTAGCCATTCTCTATGGTGAGAATAGAAGAAAGACGGTATGGATTCTTACCCATCTTGATATAGTCCCACCGGGTTCAAGGGAGTTGTGGAGAACCGACCCCTTTAAGGCAGAGGTTAAGAACGGAAAGATCTATGGAAGGGGGGTAGAGGATAACCAGCAGGAGATGGTGGCATCCATCTATGCTGTAAAGGCACTCAAGGAGCTTAAAATAAGACCGAAGTATAATGTAGGTCTTGCCTTTGTGTCTGACGAAGAGACAGGGAGTAGATATGGAGTTGAGTATCTCTTATCCCAGGATATCTTTAAAAAGGAAGATATAATAATTGCACCGGATGGAGGAAACTCTAAGGGGACGATGATAGAGGTGGCTGAGAAATCTCTCCTCTGGCTCAAATTTACAGTGAAGGGGAAACAGTTCCATGCCTCTGTGCCCCAGAAAGCGAAGAATGCCTCCAGGATAGGGTCCCAATTCCTCTTAAGACTCGATAAGGTCCTCCATAAAAGATTCAGAAAGGAGAACCCCTTATTTACCCCTCCTGTCTCTACCTTTGAACCTACGAGAAGGGAAGAGAATGTGCCCAATGTGAATACCATCCCTGGACAGGATATCTTCTACTTTGACTGTAGAATCCTCCCAGAGTATCCATTAAAAGAAGTCATCGGTTTTATTAAAAGGGAGACAAAGGAGGCAGAAAGGGAGTTTAAGGTAAAGATAAAGTTGGAAGAGGTAATGACCACTCCTGCACCTCCACCCACCCCAGAGGATGCAGAGGTTGTGAAGCTATTAAAGAGTTCTATAAAGGCTGTCTATGGGGTAAGGGCAAGGGCAAGAGGCATAGGAGGGGGAACCGTAGCCGCATTCTTCAGAAAGGCGGGTTATGATGCTGTTGTATGGTCAAAGATAGATGGGACAGCCCATCAGCCGAATGAGTATTGTGTAATAAAGAATATGGTAGATGATGCAAAGGTCTATCTCCATCTCCTGACCAGACCCTGAAATCTATCCTTTTGGAAATAGCCCTCCACCTCTCCCAAACTCCAGGGAGGAATGGGGGAAGTCTTCTAAGGAGAGTCTTCTCATTAGTTTAAAAGCCTTCTCTTCTCTATCCCTTTTCGGTCCTGTCCCAAATCCCTGTTTAAAGGAGTATATCCTTCCAGATATGAATTCTCCCTTTTCATTAAGGTTTACCCATAGAAGGGGTGCATATCCACATATCCCCTTTACACTTATCCCCTTATAGGTGCAGAAGTTACCAAGGCTATAGGCTATAAGCCTGCCCTTATATATCTCCAGAGCCCTCGGCACATGAGGACCGTGTCCTATCACAAGGTCTGCTCCTGCATCTATAACTGTATGAGCAAATCTTATCAGCTCCCCTCTTGGTTCTCCATAAAAGTATTCAGGCCCATCTCTAATATGCAAGGCATCTTCCCCTTCCTTTCCTCCATGAAAGGAGACAACCACTATCTCATACCTTTTAGAAAGGGAATCAATCTTCTCCCTTGCCTCTCTGATATTCAAAAGTGAGTTACTACATCTACCAGAATAGAACCCTATGAAGGCTATCTTTATACTCTTTCTCTTAAATATCACCATCTCATCATCAACAGAGGTGCAGTTTAGATAGGTAGTATCAGGGGTTTTTATATCAAATATCCCTACCCTCCCCTCACAATCCGTATATTTTATACCCAGGCTCTCCAGAGTCCTCCTTGTAGATTCCAGCCCATAGAGACCAAAATCCAGGGAGTGATTGTTGGCAAGGTTGAGTATATCAAATCCTGCATTTTTCAGATTTATCCCAAAGTAGGTAGGTGTTCTGAAGGCATAATTGAGCCTCCTGCCTATATTCTTTCTGCAACTCCCATTATCACATAGAGGTCCTTCTAAATTACCAAAGGCTATATCTGCCTTTTTCAAAATCTCCTCTGCCTCTTTAAAAAGCCCTCTCCCACTATCAGGGGGAAGCCTAAAAGCAGGATAGGTAGAACCCATCATAATATCTCCTACTGCAGCAATGGTTAGTGTATCCGCTATAGAGAGGGATATTGCACCAAGGAGAGATAACCAAAGAATTTTATATCTTAATCTCAATCAACTATGGCAGAGGTATCCAGAATATAGTTCAATGGGTTAACAGGAACTCCTGAGACTCTCACCTCATAATGGAGATGAGAACCTGTTGTCCTCCCTGTCTTACCTCTCAATCCTATTATATCACCTCTCTTTACAAAATCACCTTTACTCACCTTTATTGAGTGGAGGTGAGCATAGACGGTTTTATACCCATAACCGTGGTCAATCTCTACAACCAGTCCCCAGCCATGCTTTGGACCTGCAAGGACTACTCTACCATCTGCTGTGGCATGAACAGGGGTTCCAACAGGACCTGCAATATCAATCCCCTGGTGCATCTTTATCCTATGGGTAAAAGGGTCCCTCCTGTATCCAAAACCACTGGTTATGACACCCCCGACCGGTAATATGGATGGGGTATGGTCTCTGAGATGAGCCCTCTGTCTAAGCCACTTCTCTATCTCTTTGTAACTCTTCTTCTGGAGCTCTGTCTGGGTGAGAAGTCTATCAAGAGTCTGATTAATATTCTCTATACTCCTTGATACATCCCTATCATATCTGGATAATAAGGAGATAGTTCTATCTTTATATACACCTCCCATTCCACCCTTTCTCAAATCCGGCTGGAGGGGTTTCATATCCACAGCGATTCTTAGCTTGGTATCAGAAAGGATGAGGTCTGAAATTCTTCTATTCAACTCCTCTATCCTCTCTCCCATCTGTCTCAGTTTCTCCTTTAAGAGAAGATTCTCCTTCATAAGAGAGGAATCTCTCTCCCCTTCCTTCACTCTGGGTCTATGAAGGATAGCCAGAGACCCTATCAGGACTACTATTGCTATAGCACTCAGATAAAGAAAGGGGAGGGGGATAGAGAGGTTAATGAGCCTATTCTTCTTAGGGAGGTGGATTATAAGATTAACCTTTTGCATAATCCCATATTACCCAAATCTGAAATTTTGTCAAGCCCTTTGTCTACTCCTTTTCTGCACTAAGGATGGAGCGGGTAAAGTCCTCAGGGGTC
>CAZWJY010000009.1:0-18873 GCA_964634335.1 uncultured bacterium | reverse complement strand
TTTAACAAGAGTCTTTATAAGTCTACCCGTAGCATCATAGACTTTAAGATTAATAATTTCTTTCACTGGCAACTGTAAACTAATAACTGTGGACTTCCTGGCAGGATTAGGGGAGATGGAGAGGTTATAGGGTTTAGAGGTTGGAAGGTGAGAAGAAATAGATAGGCAGGTGGTATCTATCTCAAAGATTTTTGTTACCTTTTCTACATCACTCTGAACAGAGGCGATTATCTCTGCATAGCCATTCTTATTCACATCGTATACCCTTATCCCTACTATGGGATCGTTCCAACTATCCAAATTGGGAACATTCCATTCCCATACTCTCTCATATTTATCGTTACCTGTTGCCTTATACACAAAGACCTTCTTCCCTATACTCCATACTATCTCATCTATCCCATCTCCATCTACATCTCCACAATCACTTGCCCTACCTGGTAGAAAAGCATTTACCTGAACAGAATCTATACGCATCCTCTGGTAGCTATCATCTCCAATAGCTTCCCATCTATAAAGCCAGAAGGCATTTCCTATAACTCTATGATAACCTATAAAAATTTCTGGTTTCTCATCTCCATCTGAATCCTTTGAGGAGAAAGTATCATGCCCATTTGGTAGGTTTAAAGTATCACGCCAGCTCAATTCAAACTTGTATCCTCCGGTATTCTCAAATATACATAACCCATTGGGTGTTCCTGTAAGTTCAAATTTGCCATCTCCATCAAAGTCATTCAATACAGGATGATAACTCAACCCTATGCCTTCTTTAAACTGAGAGGAGTCAACAAATTCTATCTTATTATCCCCAATACATTTAGCTACAAAGATAGTCCCTAAAACAGGAACCGAGATTATACACTCATTTTTCCCATCATTATCAATATCTGCAATTAGGGGTCTATACATCCAGAAATAGTTAGGGTCTTCTGAATTCTCGTAATATTTTATCTTTCATACCATGCCAGTGGGGTAGCTATAAGAATCAGAACTTTCAAACATTACAGTTCCTATAGAATCTCTACTAAAATGGCTATCTTCATAATGTCCCCAACCATAGTATACTATCATATCCGAAAGCCCATCCTTATCAATATCTCCTACAGTTAAAGGATAACCCCCTTCTGCTGTATCCGTAGGACCTGTATATTTAAGTTCATACTTATTTTTTGGAGAGTATTCCCATATATCCCAAGTCGGTGTGGGTCGTCTGTAAACATCATAATAATAATATGTAGAAAAAATAAGCTCTTTGAGACCATTATGGTCTGTGTCATCAATAAAGAGGTGAAATCCTTGTATATCAATAGGAACTGAGCGTGGTATTTCTGCAATCACATTAAATTTATACTCTAATCCCCATAATGAAGAGAAATATACGAGAAACATCAACACTCTCTTCATCTTACCTCCTTGGTTTTACCTGATATCTGAGACCATAGTTAGCCTACTCCACCGAAGGGGGTCCGCTATACTTAGCTTTACACCTATTTCAGCAGAATACTCTTTTGTGTAACTACTCCTTTATCTGTTTTTAAGCGGATGAAGTAGATGCCTGAGGGGAGCTTATCAATGGGAAGGTATTCGTGATGTTCTCCCTTTCCTTTCTTACCCAGAGCAAAGCTTTTAAGTCTTCTGCCTGCAGCATTAAAGAGCTCAAGTCGGACTTCAGAGGTAGAGGGAAGGGTATAAGAAACCTTAAAGGGATGTAAAAGAGAAAGCCTGAGGGATAGAGGGTTCAAACTGGAAGATGGTTTCTCTTCAATTCCCACATTTCCCAAACTATCGGTTTTGATTAACCAGACATCACCCCTCCCCATCCCAAATGATTCTGTTGTTCCTACCACAATATATCCTCCATCCGTAGTCTGTTGAACTGACCCTCCATAATCATCCCTTTCTCCTCCGTATGTCTTTGTCCAGAGGATATCTCCTTCCCTGTCCGTTTTAATCAACCAGACATCTGACATAATATACCCTTTCGTCCCAGTGATAATAAATCCTCTATCTTTTGTCTGTCGAACCGCTCCTCCACTACCAATCTCTCCACTTTTTTTGACCCAAACTGAATTACCAAGAGAATCTGTCTTCACTGTATAAATATAGCCTCCAATCCAAGGTAAATCCGTAGGTTGTGTAGTTCCAACTATAATGAATCCCTCTTCTTTGAGTTTCTCTATCGAACTTCCCCATTCTCCCCAATCATTCTCTCCTATTAGCTTTGTCCAAAGAGTATCACCATCAGCATCAGTTCTGATTAACCAGATATCTGCTGTAGGAGAGCCAAAAGGTGATAAACGGAAGGACCTTGTCACACCGGCTACGATATATCCTCCACTTTTCAGTTCTTTAACTGAATTCCCCTCGTCATCATTCTCTCCTCCATAAGTCTTTGTCCATAGAGTATCGCCTTTTGCATCAGTCTTAAGAAGCCAGATATCTTTTCCCCCTACACCAAATGAGGAGGTTGTTCCTATAATGATATAGCCACCATCCTTTGTGAGCTGAACTTCACTTCCGTAATCATCATCACCTCCCCCATAGGTCTTTGTCCATAAAGTATCTCCATTCTTATCGGTTTTGAGTAACCAGAGGTCTGCCTCACCTGCTCCAAAGGAATAAGTATTACCCACCACAATATATCCACCATCTGTAGTCTGTTGAACCGAGCATCCCTCATCTCCTTTGCTTCCCCCATAAGTTTTTATCCAGAGTTCATTACCCGAAGGATCGGTCTTGATAAGATAGACATCACCACCTTCCAAATTTTCATCCATACCAAATACACCGGTCATAATATATCCACCATCCTTGGTCTGCTGCACCGAGCGTCCTTCATCCCGATTGCTTCCCCCATAGGTCTTCATCCAGCCAGAATACCCGTTCACCCAGAGAAGAACCAGAGTTGTAAGGAGGACCCTTTTGAGGGATTTCATCCCCTCTCCTATAGAAGTTCTTAAATCCTCCATACTTCCATTATAGAAACTTCTCCTCTCTTTGTCAAGGGGACCCGGAAAGAGAACTCTTTCTCTTATAATGAAGCTCTCATTGCGAGCCTGCCATAGGCAGGGAGGCAATCCCTAAGAGATAAAATTATTATTTTATAGGGACCTACACAATTTTTCAAAATGTTGCAATTTTACAACCTATTATCTCATATAGGATGCCACAAGGAGGATATCCTCTCTCTTTGCCAGCTTCTCTGCGCTGGGATGGATGAAATAACCAAACATTACCTTTAAGACCTCCTTTTCTATACCAGGAGTTACCTTCTTTAATAGTTGGATAAACTTCTCTACCTCTCTCTCATATATCCTTGATTTTATCTCCCCTATAACCACTATCTCCCTGCCATCTCTCTCCCCTTCTGCATAGAGATTTATCTCTATCTCCTCTCCAGCTACTTCTAAAAATCTCTTTCCAGGGTCTTCAATCTTTATACCATAATGTTTCTCAAGATAAGGGGGGAGCATCACTAAGGCAATATCCTCCAGACCATACCCTACTGTATCACTCAGCCTTCCTACCTGGATGGAAAGTTCTCTGAGTGCCTTCTGGGTCTGGGTCTGAGCCTCTGCAAGCCTCTCTACCACTGCCTCTAACCTATTCAGCCTCTCCTCTGTCTGCTTCTGTGCCTCTGCAAGCTCCTCTATCCCTTTCCCTAATCTCTGGACAACCCCTTTCAACTCATTAAAGTCTTCCCTTGTTACTTTTATCTCCTTCACCCTCTCATCAACAATAGCGAGGATGGTCTTATAGAGTTCTGGAGTCAGTTCTTTAGCTTCCATAGAAAAAATTTACCCCCTTTTTCTTTTTTGTCAAGGGGTTGTGGTTGCAACTTTAAAATAGCAACTTTCAGGATAGAATCCTTTCTGGAAGAGAGAAGAGGTTTCGGTCTAAATATATTTAAACGAGTCTACTGGGTATCCGATTGGGTTCATAGGCGATGCGGGGAGAGACTCCTGCCTCCCTCAGCCTCTCCCTTACATGGGGATAGAGAAAGACATACTCCTCCTCCAGATTCTCAGATAAAGAGGGGGAGATCCTTTTAAGCTTCTCTCTCAATCTTAAGAGACTCTCCTCTTTACTAAAGGAGAGCATCACTGCAGGATGGCATCGGACCTTATAATTTATGAGATATCTGAGGGCATTGAGTTGAAGTTCAAAAGCCCCTCTTGAGGCACCTGTAAGCAGAGAGAACTCTTCAGGGTTGGTCCCTTTTAAAGATACCCTCACATGAAGGTTTTTAAACCTGCTAAGAGCCTTAGCATACCTATCATTTATAAGGGTTCCATTGGTCTCGAGGATGAAGAGATATCCGGTCTTTTCAACCAATTCAAGGAGTTTGAGGAGATGCTCTCCTCCCAGTGTGGGTTCATTCCCACTCACTCTTATTCTCCTGTAATTATTCCTTTTGGCACATTCTATGAGATTTTCAAATATCTCCTCTGGAGAATAGAACCTCCCTATATTTCCAGGGTCATCCCTCGGTTTATTGCTCCAGCAGAATATACATTTTAAATTACAACCACAACAGTCTGAAGTAGCAATCCCTCCATACCATCTCCCTGGTCGGGAAACCCTATAGTATTTACGTTTATCCCCTTTTACCACAACTCTTCGAACATTTTCAGCCAATTTAATAGGGTCATAAGCCATAATCTATCCTAAATGTTTTTTCCTCAATGTCAACTGAAAATTGAATGGATAAGACTAAGGTTGACACTTTAAAGAAAGTGTCTATAATTTAGGAAAGGAGGTATTTATGCCAGATGAAGAGAGAGAGAGGGCTTTAAAATTGGCTATATCCCAGATAGAGAAACAGTTTGGAAAGGGAGCTATTATGAGGTTGGGTGAGGGAAGGGCAAAGGTGGCTGTGGATGTTATACCATCAGGCTCTTTAAGCTTAGATGCTGCCTTGGGGATAGGGGGGTTCCCAAGAGGCAGGGTAGTGGAGATTTTTGGTCCTGAGGCTTCTGGAAAGACTACTATTGCACTCCAGTCTATTGCCAATGCTCAGAGGCTTGGCGGAACTGCAGCCTTTATAGATACTGAACATGCCTTAGACCCTACTTATGCTAAAGCCTTAGGTGTAGACCTGGATAACCTATTGATCTCTCAACCTGATACAGGTGAACAGGCTTTAGAGATAGCTGAGACTTTAACAAGGTCAGGAGGGATAGACCTCTTTGTGATAGACTCTGTTGCTGCCTTAGTTCCAAAGGCAGAGATAGAAGGGGAGATGGGGGATGCCCATATAGGACTCCAGGCAAGGCTTATGTCCCAGGCTTTAAGGAAGCTTACAGCAGTAATAAGCAGGTCAAAGACCTGTGCAATGTTTACTAACCAGATACGCCATAAGATAGGGGTGATGTTTGGTAATCCTGAGACTACACCAGGAGGACTGGCACTCAAATTCCATGCTACTATAAGACTCGATATCCGTAGGATAGCCTCTATAAAGAAAGGGGATATGGTAAAGGGAGCAAGAACAAGAGTCAGGATTGTAAAGAATAAACTCGCACCACCCTTTAAAGAGGCTCAGTTTGATATAATATACGGAGAAGGGGTATCTAAGTGTGGTGAACTTGTAGACCTTGGTGTGGCTCAAGGTATCCTGGGGAAGTCTGGAAGCTGGTATTCCTATAAGGAGGAGAGAATAGGACAGGGAAGGGATGGTGCTATTGAATTTTTGAAGTCTAACCCTGAGATATCAAAGGAGATAGAAAATAGAATAAGAGAGAAACTCGGGCTTCCCCTTTATGAAGATTACAAAAATAGAGCCCCAGAAGAGAAATAGAGATAGACGCTCTGTATATATAGACGGAACCTATGCAGTGGGGATGAGCCTGGAAACCCTTATAAAACTGGACCTGTTTGAAGGTAAGGAAGTAGATAAAGAGGAGTTAAAAAGGATAGCATTTGAGATAGAGAAAGAACAGGCAGAAAACTATGCAAAGCTACTCCTCTCTTATAGGGAGAGGTCACCAAAGGAGATTGAGGATAGATTGAAAAAGAGAGGATACTCAGAAGAGGTTATCCATAGGGTAGTCTCTGACCTTAATGAGGTAGGACTTTTGGATAAGAAGAGATTTGCAAGGATGTGGATAAAGGATAGATTGGGATTTTCAGGAAAGGGGAAGAGATTTATAACTATGGAACTATTGAAAAAGGGACTTAAAAGAGAGGAGATAGAAGAGGCTTTTAAGGATTCAGATTTTGATGAGCTTGAGACTGCAAAAAGAGTAGCAGAAAGATACCTTTCCCATCTTAAGGATACAGACCCACTGAAAGGGAGAAAGAAGCTCTATGACCACCTTGTGAGAAGGGGGTTCTCCTTTGAAGTGATAGAGGAAGTATTGAATGGATTATAAAGGTATAAGGGAGAGCTTCTTAGAATTTTTTAAAAAGAGAGGACATACTGTAGTCCCCAGCTCTTCCTTGGTTCCAGAGGATGACCCTACCCTCCTCTTTACCTCTGCAGGGATGGTTCAGTTTAAACCTTACTGGGCAGGAACCCTGCCTATCCCTTTCAAGAGAGCCTGTAGTATCCAGAAGTGCCTTCGGGCATCAGACTTGGAACAGGTGGGAAAGACTATTAAGCACCATACATTCTTTGAGATGCTGGGAAACTTCTCCTTTGGTGACTATTTTAAAAAGGATGCAATCCTATGGGCATGGGAGTATCTTACAGAGGTGGTGAGGCTTCCCAAGGATAGGCTCTATGTCTCTGTATTTAGGGATGATGAAGAGGCATATAATATCTGGAAGGGGATAGTTGAGCCTGAAAGAATATATAGGCTTGGTGAGGAGGATAACTTCTGGGGACCTGCAGGAGCTACAGGTGCCTGTGGACCCTGCTCTGAGATATACTTTGATATGGGAGAGAGGTTTGGATGTGGTAGACCTGGCTGTGCACCCGGATGTGAGTGCGATAGATATATAGAGGTCTGGAACCTTGTATTTCCCCAGTATGACCAGAAGGATGATGGGAGGAGGGAGGAGTTAAAGAATAGAGGCATAGATACAGGGATGGGACTGGAGAGGTTGGCTATGGTATCCCAGGACAAGGATTCTACTTATGAGACAGATATATTCTCCCCTATTGTTCAGGAGACTTCATCCTTTTTAAAATCCGATGGTCTGGAGACAAAGGTGGTAGCTGACCATATAAGAGCCATTGTGTTTGCCTTATCTGATGGGGTTCTGCCCTCTAAGGAAGGCAGGGGATATGTGATAAGAAAAATTCTTAGAAGAGCCCTTCTCTTTGCAAAGAGGAGAGGGATAGAGGAGCCTTTCCTATATAAACTATCTTCATCAGTAGTTAAAATTATGCACCCCTACTACCCAGAGATTAAAGAGAGGGAATCCCAGAATGCCTTAATCATAAAATCTGAAGAGGAGAGGTTTTTGAAAACCTTAGACCAGGGTATCTCTCTGTTAGAAGAATTTTTTGAAAGGTATAAAACCAGAAAGGTTCTACCCGGAGAAGAGGTCTTTAAATTATATGATACCTATGGCTTCCCCTTAGACCTTACAAAGGAACTGGCAGAGGAGAGGGGGTTTAAGATAGAAATCCAGGGTTTTGAAAGAGAGATGGAACTCCAGAGGGAGAGGTCAAGGAAGAGAGGGGAATCCTTTGATATAAGAAGAGTAGAGATAGGGGAGAGACAGAGATTTCTCGGTTATGAGGAGACAGAGATAGAGACAGAGATTACAGGCTTTCAATCGTTGGGGGAGGGAATTTTTGAGGTTACACTTAAGGATACCCCCTTCTATGCTGAGGCAGGAGGACAGGTAGGGGATACAGGAGTAATCAAGGGAGAGGATTTTAAGCTTTCTGTCCTTGATACCTATTACAAGCAGGGGGTGAGGATATGCAAAGTAAAAATAGAACAGGGAGAAATTAGAAAGGGGAGAGTAAAGGCATTGGTAGATATTGAAAGGAGAAGGGAGATAGAGAGGGCACATACTGCCACCCATCTCCTCCACTCATCCTTGAGAAGGGTCCTGGGCGATTATGTGAGGCAGGAGGGTTCACTGGTAGAACCTGGCAGACTGAGATTTGACTTCACATCACCTGAACCATTAACCCGGGAAGAACTGGAGAAGATAGAAAGACTTGTTTATCAGAAGATTCTTGAGGATATTGAGGTAGAGAAGTTTGAGACATCATTTAAAGAGGCAAAAAGTTTAGGTGCCTTGGCATTCTTTGGTGAGAAGTATGGAGAAAGGGTGAGGGTAGTAAAGATTGGGAACTTCTCTATGGAGCTATGTGGAGGGACCCATCTTAGAAGGACAGGAGAGATAGGGCTATTCAGGATAATATCAGAGACAGGGGTAGCATCAGGGATACGAAGGATAGAGGCTCTGGTAGGGGAGGGGGCGTTAAGGAAAATAAATGAAGAGAGGAGAATAATAAGAGGGGTTCAGGAGAGGATAGGTGGAGAAGAGGAGACTATTCCCCAGAGACTATCAGAGTTCTTGGAAGAGAAGAGGAGGATGGAGAATAAGGCAGAGAGGCTCTCTCTAAGGCTTGCAGACCTTTTAGCCTCTTCCCTTATAGAAAACTCTAAGGAGTCAGGGGGTATAAGAGTGATTATCGAAAAATTTCCCCAGTCCTCAGGTCTGGATATGGAGGATTTAAGGAGGATAAAGGACAGGATAGAGGAGAGATTGGGGAGGGGTTTCTTAGGGCTTCTATTTTCCATAGAAGGGGAGGAGGCAAAGTTTCTTCTATTTACCAGTCCTGACCTCCTTGCAAGGTTTCCCGCTTCAAGACTTGCCTCTGAGATAGGGAGAGTTCTTGAAGGAGGTGGAGGGGGCAGACCAGATATGGCACAGGGAGGGGGGAAGAGAGGGAAGATAGATAAGGCGATAGAGAAATTCTTAGCTTACCCCTTTTTGTAATGTTTACACACATTCTTACCGCCCCTCCAGGCAGGATGAATAGCTTTCCTCTAAGAGTCCAAGTATAAAGAAGTTCCCCCATTTCTCTACCTCTAAAATTGCTCCTTACCTGGTTAATATCTCTTGGACAGTCTACACAAGAGTATTGACAATTGTCTCTTTTCTATTTTAAAATAGAAGATTGTGGAGAAGGATTTTATATTTGTTAAAGGGGCAAGGGAGCATAACCTTAAAAATATTGATGTGAAGATTCCTCGTAATAGATTTGTGGTAATCACAGGTATATCAGGCTCTGGTAAGTCTTCCTTAGCCTTTGATACTATCTATGCTGAGGGACAGCGTAGATATGTGGAATCCCTCTCAGCCTATGCCAGACAGTTTCTGGGAATGATGGAAAAACCGGATGTAGATTATATTGAGGGTCTATCCCCTGCCATATCTATTGAACAGAGGACAGCTGCAAAGAACCCCAGGTCTACTGTGGCTACTGTTACAGAGATCTATGACTACCTAAGGCTCCTCTTCGCAAGGATTGGTAAACCCTTCTGCCCAAAATGTGGTAGCCCCCTCTCATCTCAGACTACAGACCAGATTGTGGACTCTATTATGGAGATGGAGAAGGATACAAGGGTTATGATTCTCGCCCCCCTTGTAAGGGGAAGAAAGGGAGAGTATAGGGAGCTCTTAATCAAAGCAAAGAGAAGGGGTTTTGTCCGGGTAAGGGTAGATGGGGAGATATATGAGATAGAAGAGGTTCCAAAGCTGGAGAAGTATAAGAAGCATACTATAGAACTGGTTGTAGATAGACTCATCTTAAGACCTGAGGCAAGAAAGAGGATAGCAGACTCTGTTGAGATTGCCCTAAAAGAGGGAGAGGGGTTGTGTAGTGTCTCTACTCCAAAAGGGGAGAGAATATTCTCTCAGGCGCTATCCTGCCTGAAATGTGGATTCTCCTATGAGGAGATCTCTCCCAGACTCTTCTCCTTCAATTCCCCTTACGGCGCTTGCCCTGCCTGTTCTGGATTGGGAACCCAGATGGAGGTAGACCCTGAGAGACTCATAACCAACCCTGACCTGAGTATCTTAGAGGGTGCTATCGGAGCATGGGGGGAACCAAGGGGTTCCTGGCTACTCTCTAATCTCGAAGCCCTTTCTGAACATTATGGCTTTGACCTTGATACACCCTGGGGAAGACTTCCTGAAAGAATAAAGAAGATTCTCCTCTATGGGTCTAAGGAGGAGATCCTTATCAAGCATGAGAGATGGGATGGGAGTAAGTTTGAGATATATGAGAGGTGGGAGGGGATAATACCAAACCTTACCAGACTCTATAGAGAGACTGAATCTGACTCCAGGAGGGAATTTATAGAAAGGTTTATGGCTATTCTCCCCTGCCCTGTATGTAAGGGTGCAAGACTTAAACCTGAGGCGCTATCCATAAAGATAGGGGGACTAAATATCTATGAGATTACTCAGATGTCTGTCAAAAAGGCTTTGAGATTCTTTAAAGATTTAAAACTCACAGAGAGGGAGAAGAGAATCGCTTCTGAGATAATAAAGGAGATAGAAAAGAGGCTTGGATTCTTATCCGCAGTAGGGCTTGACTATCTTACCCTTGATAGGACATCGGAGAGCCTTGCAGGAGGAGAGGAGCAGAGGGTAAGGCTTGCCACCCAGATTGGTTCAAGACTTGTCGGTGTTATCTATATCTTGGATGAGCCATCTATCGGACTCCATTATAGGGATAATAAGAGACTTTTAGATACCTTGGTAAAGTTGAGAGACCTTGGTAATACGGTAATTGTTGTAGAGCATGATAAGGAGACCATCCTATCCGCGGACTATGTCATAGATTTGGGTCCAGGCGCTGGAGAAAAGGGTGGATATGTTGTGGCTACAGGAACCCCTGAAGATATAAAGAATAATCCCAAATCCCTTACAGGTGCCTATCTTAATGGGAGGAAGTCTATCCCTGTTCCTAAGAGGAGACGTAAGCCAAAAGGGAAATATCTGATAATAGAAGGGGCAGAGGCAAACAATCTGAAGTCTATAGATGTAAAAATACCTCTCGGACTCTTTGTCTGTATAACAGGGGTCTCAGGCTCTGGAAAGTCTACCCTTATCTACGATATCCTGTATAGAGCCCTTGCCAGACACTTCTACAACTCAAAAGTAAACCCAGGACCTTATAAGAAGATTATAGGTTTGGATGAGATAGATAAGGTAGTCAATATAGACCAGTCACCTATTGGCAGGACCCCAAGGTCAAACCCTGCCACCTATACAAATGCCTTTACCCCTATCAGAGAACTTTTTGCTCAGACACGCCAGGCAAAAATAAGGGGATATAAACCTGGCAGGTTCTCCTTCAATGTGAGGGGTGGGAGGTGTGAGAAGTGTGCAGGGGATGGGATAATAAGAATAGAGATGCATTTCCTCCCTGATATATACATCCCCTGTGAAGTCTGTAAAGGGAAGAGGTATAATAGGGAGACCTTGGAGATAAAGTATAATGGCAAGAATATCTACGATGTCTTAGAGATGACTGTAACAGAAGCCTTAGATTTCTTCCAGAATATCCCTGCTATCAAGCGTAAATTAAAACTCCTTTATGATGTAGGACTCGGTTATATAAAACTCGGACAGCCTGCACCCACCCTATCCGGTGGAGAGGCTCAGAGGGTAAAGCTGGCAAAGGAGCTTTCTAAAATAGCTACCGGAAGAACCTTATACCTTTTGGATGAACCCACAACAGGTTTACATTTTGAGGATGTCAAACTGCTCCTAAAGGTATTGAATAGATTGGTAAATATGAACAATACCGTGGTAGTCATTGAGCATAATATGGAGGTGATAAAGTGCGCAGACTGGATTATTGATTTAGGTCCTGAAGGAGGGGATGAGGGTGGATATATTGTAACAGAAGGACCACCAGAAGAGGTAGTGAAAGTGAAGAGTTCCTATACAGGACAGTTTCTTAAGAACTTTTTATAAGAGCTTACTTGACTTTTCTTAAATCTTTTAATATCCTAAAGAGATGAAAGCGGTAGCTATGTTTTCAGGTGGACTCGATTCCATCCTGGCTGTGGAGTTAATTCTTAAACAGGGGATAGAGGTCGTTGCCCTCCATTTTCATATCCCATTCTCTATCCGTTCAGAGTCATCCTGCATCCAATCTGCCAAGAGGATGGGGATTGAACTTATGAATATCCCCCTTACTCAGGAATTCTTAGAGGTTCTAAAGAGACCCACTTACGGCTATGGGAAGAATATGAACCCTTGTATAGACTGTAGAATCCTTATGCTTAAAAGGGCAAAAAGGGTTATGGAGAATATAGGGGCATCCTTTGTTATAACAGGAGAAGTGATTGATCAGAGACCTATGAGTCAGAATCTAAAGGCATTGAGGATTATAGAGAGGGATGCAGGTCTTGAGGGTCTTATCCTAAGACCTCTATCAGCCAAACTGCTACCCTCCACCATTCCAGAGAAGGAAGGGTGGGTAGATAGAGATAAGCTCTTAGGGATAAGAGGGAAGTCAAGGAGATTCCAGATGGAATTGGCTCGGCTTATGGGTATAAAGGGATACCCCTCTCCAGCAGGGGGATGCCTCCTTACAGACCCTGGATTCTCTAAGAGAGTAAAAGACCTCTTAAATTATGGAGAACTCTCTCTAAAAGAGGTTGGGCTTTTGAAACTTGGAAGACATTTCAGACTCAAACCTACTGCCAAACTCGTTGTGGGAAGGGATAGGGAAGAGAATGATAGACTGAGGAGTTTCCTCAAGAATGGAGATGTATCCTTGGAGCCTACAAAAATTCCTGGACCTGTGGGTTTATTAAGAGGAGAGATTGATGACTCCCTTATCCTCTTGTCTGCAGAGATAGTGGCGAGGTATAGTGACCACTTAAATAAAGAGGTAGAGGTTGTCTATTTTAAACTTCCAGACCCTACCCCCAATTTCATTGAAGCGAAGCCTATAAAGGAAGAAAAACTTCGGGGCTTCCGCCTCTAACTTCTTCGTAGTTGACCTTTAGTCTTGACTTAAAAGAGAATAGGGATATAGTGGTGTATGGAAGATTATGAGAGGTTTAGAGAGAGGGTAAGGGATTTTGCCATAAGAGAAGTCTCCCCCCTGGCATCAGAGATAGATAGGACCCATCAGTTTCCTCATAAGGTAGTCCAAAAGATGGGTGAGCAGGGTCTTATGGGTATCCCTATTCCAGAGGATTATGGAGGTGCAGGACTCTCTACCCTCCACTATGTGGTTGCTGTTGAAGAGATTTCAAGGGTATGTGGTTCTACAGGGTTGACCCTTGCTGCCCATACCTCTCTGGGAACCTATCCTATCTATATATTTGGGACAGAAGAGCAGAAGAGAAGATATTTACCCCTTTTAGCCTCTGGTAAGACCCTTGGTTCCTTTGGTCTTACAGAGCCTAATGCAGGTTCTGATGCTGCAGGAGTAGAGACAACAGCTACCCCTACCCCTGATGGATGGATACTTAATGGTTCTAAAAGGTTTATTACCTCATCCAGGTTTGCAGGGATAGTCATTGTTGCCGCTACTCAGGATAAGTCTAAAGGGAGTCATGGCATAAGCTCCTTTATTGTAGAGAGGGATACCCCTGGATTCTCCATAGGTAAGAGGGAAGAGAAGCTGGGGTTATGCGGAGCAGATACATCTGAGCTCTTCTTCGATAACTGTAAAATCCCAAAGGAGAACCTCTTAGGCAAGGAATACGAGGGGTTTAAGGTCTTTATGACAACCTTAGACCACGGAAGGATAAGTATTGGGGCTATGGCTCTTGGAATTGCTCAGGGAGCTCTTGACGCCTCTATTGAGTATGTAAAGTCTAATAACCTCCGTCGTTCCCAGAGAATCCAGAGGCTGATTGCAGATATGGCTACAGAGATAGAAGCGGCAAGAGAACTACTCTATCATACCGCAAGATTGAAGGAGAGAGGGGAGAGGATAACTAAGGAGGCAGCTATGGCTAAACTCTATGCCTCTGAAGTGGCAATGAGGGTCTGCATAAGGGCTGTGGAACTCCATAGAGAGGAAGGGGTTACATCTAAGTTTCCTGTGGAAAGATTCCTGCGTGATGCAAAACTGACAGAGATCGGTGAAGGAACATCAGAGATCCAGAGGATAGTGATTGCAAGACAGGTTCTGGGAAGGGAATAATGGATTTTGAGTTCTCAGAGGAGCAGAGATTTATCCTGAATATAGTAAAAGAGTTTAGAGAGAATGAGCTGAGGGATATAGCTCCAGAATTTGATAAGAGCCAAAAGTTTCCATCCCAGTTTATCAAGAGATTGTCTGAGCTTGGATTATTTGGGATGATGGTCTCTGAGGATTATGGAGGTGGAGGGGTTGATATCCTATCCCTTATTACAGTAATCGAGGAGATCTCAAAAAGCTCCCCACCTCTTGGCTCTATCCTTGCTGTGCAGAACCTTCTTGTAGCCTATCCCATCTATAGATTTGGTAATGAGTCAGAGAAAGGGCTCCTCCCAAAAATCTGTTCAGGGGAGAGACTGGGATGCTTTGCTCAAAAGAGTGTAGATGCAGTTCTGAAAGGGAACCAATACATATTAAAAGGTGAGACAAGGTTTATCCCCAATGCAGAGAAGGCAGATATATTCCTTATACCTATAAATGGAGGAGAAAAGGTTCTGCTTATAGAAAAGGGGGAGGGGTTATCTATTAAAAAGAGAGATGACCTGATGGGTCTGAGATATGCAGGGATAGGGGATATCTATTTTAATGAGTATAAGACTTCAAAGGAGAATCTCTTAGAAGGGGATGGGATATATCCTATCTGCAAGGCTCTGGAAAGGGTAGGGCTTGCTTCTATCTCTCTTGGTATAGCCCAGATTGCCTTTGAGAGCTCTATGGAATACTCTAAGGAGAGGGTTCAGTTTGGAAGACCAATATCAGAGTTTGAGATGGTTCAGGATATGCTTGTGGATATGGCTTTAAATATCTCTGTGGCAAGGCTCCTCACCTATTATTCTGCCTCCTTCTTAGAGAAGGAGGAATTCATCTACAGGACAGCAATGGCAAAACTCCTCTCCTGTGATATGGCAGTAAATGTGACAAACAAGGCAATCCAGATTTATGGAGGCTATGGATATACAAAGGATTACCCTGTGGAGAGATTCTTCAGAGATGCCCTGACTATAAAAACACTGGGAGGAACTCCAGACTCCCAGAGGGGTTTAATTATGCAAGGTCTTCGAAAACTGAAGGGAAGAGACCTATAACTTCTCCTCTTTACCTCCGAAGACAAGACCTATAGAGATGAAGGGACCGTTCAGGTTTAGCTTTGGCGCTCCTCTAAGGGTCCCTCCATCCTCCAGTTCCCATTCCCTCTTCATAGGTGAGAAGATATAACCCCCCTTTACATTCAGTCCGATGAAAGCCTCCTCAAAAGGGATGAGGAAGAGAAACCCTCCACCTATGGAAAGGGAGAGTCCACCTGCTGATATATTTGAGGTTCTCCTTGCACCAGGACCTGTGAGAAGGGTATCAAAGTCTGCTCCACTTAAAGAGGTAGGGGTTAAATTTAGACTATATCCATATCCACCAAGTCCTAAGAGTATGGATAGACCAAGGTTTTGAGTAATGGGAAGATAGTAGCCGGGTTCAAAGAATCCTCCACCGTAGTCTACCTTTACTTTAACACTCTCACTCTCCACCTCTTCTCCTCCTCCAAATCCCCATCCTCCAAGGATTACCTTACCTATAATTCCTGAACCTCCTCCACCAAAACAGGTCTGTTGAGTAGAGAGTTCCTCAATGTTATGCGCCTTCAATCTGGCATTCAACTCCTTTGCATCAAAGAAACTGACAGCTAAGCAAGGACCTCCCATCCCCCCTTTGAACCCTTCTTCCCCTATAAGGGAGAGGGATAGACCTGCTATGAGTAATGCTCCTCTTAACTTATCCATCCTGCCTCCTTTTTATCTCATCAGTATTACCTTCTTTACTCTTGTATACCCCTCTGATTTCAGTCTGAAGAAATAGATACCGCAAGGGACTCTTCTGCCAGTATCATCCCTTCCATTCCACAGGATTTCATACTCCCCAGGTTCAAACACTCTATCTGTAACTCTTAAAAGTCTCTTGCCCGTTATATCATAAACATCCACAATCACCCTTCTGGTTTCGGGGATGGAGAGGCTGAGAGATACCCTCTTTCTTGATGGATTGGGAGAGACAGCAAAATTGAGAGCAATGACCCTTTTATGAGTTAGAGGCTCTTCAATACCCGTTGGCTCTCCTCTATAAAAGCCTGTGACTTCATATATAAAACCAGGTCTTGATGTATTTACCCAGTATTCGCAGGAGTGGGGTTTAACCTCTACTGCCCTACCATTGGTGGGAGGTAAAACAAAGTGATGCCCCTTAACAAGGGAACCATTTCTGTTTATCTCCCATAAGACCGTGGAATCCAAGTCACCTCCTCTCCAATGGGTCATCACCAGAAGGAGACTCCCTCCATCAGGACCGTCTGGTTCAAAGGCTAAGCCCCTTGGTCCATAGTCTGGTTTGGGAAAGATAGGGACAGCAAAGCTTCTCACTGTATTCCCAGACTTGGTTATCTCATATATTGTGTATGCGTCCCTATCTGCAACCCATAGGTGTTCTCCATCAAAGGTGAGACCTGTGGGATAGAGTTTTGCAGGTGATGGGAAGGATGTAAGGACTCTCCCATTTGATGGGTCGACTTTATATATCTTCTTTGAATCGTTGTTCTGTACCCAGAGGACTTTATCCTTATAATCCCAGGCTATATCTACACAATGGGCTTTACCTTCTGGTGTGGGTATGGCTCCGATTATCTTACCTGTTCTGGGGTTCAGTTTATATATCCTGTTGGAGAACCACTCAGATACCCATAGGTTGGTTCCATCATAAGCCAGACCATAAACAAGCCCTGTATCTGAATTTGGGGCAGGGAAACTCCTCTTTACCTCTCCTGGTTTTATTCCCAGATAACCCTCAAACTCAACATCCCTATGATAGCCATTATCCCCTGTGATATGCAGGGTAAACCTGACAGGGGTATCAGACGGTGCAGTCTTAGAAGCTACTACCTTATAAGGGTCTTGAGAGTTATCTGCATTACCACCAAGTGGTATGGGACCGAAGTCTGATGAGTTATCAGTAATAGTGATATAGGGTGCTTTTGTCGAGAGGGTAGCCTTCACATCCTTTAAATCAAGTCCTCTGTTGGTTAAGGTAACAGAGATGTCGACAGATTCTCCGGGGTCCCATATCCCATCCTTTGGCTCTTCTATCTTAAAGCTCTTCAACCTCACATAGGGTTTGGTAACATCCACCCTTTCCAGCCATATACCGGGGCAGAGGTTTGGGCTAAAGACTCCACACTGATTATAGGCAATCTTGAACCATCCATCCTCACCCCATCCTTTTCCCCAGGAGTTCTTACCTATCCAGCAGTTCTGGTTATCATCCCATCCAAATATAGATATTCCATGATAGCCAACAGCTCTTCCGCTTGTATGCCTATAAACCCCACCTCTGTAGGACATAAAATCCTGATACACGAGCATAGCAGTCCCTAAGGGTCCATATTCCATTATCGCATTCTTTATGTTATCTGCTCCTACAACAGCTCCGTAGTCATCCGCCTTTTCTACTCTCCCTTCCCAATCTGGACATCTATTAGAACAGGGAAGCTGTTTCCCTCTATATCGGAAGCAAGCCTCATCAGGAGCCCCTGTCTCCTCTAAGAATCTGGCTGCACCCACTATGGTTCCACCATAGCATCCATGGTCATAAGGGTCACAGGATACAACAAACTGCTCAGATAAGTTGATATTTGTGTCAGGTTTATTATAGGCGATCTTTAAGACAGTTTCAAAGGCAGCGATGGTTGCAAAAGCCCAGCAATCCCCACATAGCTGGCGTTTAACAGGAGTGGTCCAGTTATGCCCCTCTACATCTCTCCAGTCAAAGGATGGAGGGGGTGTGACCTTAGGCATCTCTACTATCCTATCGGCAATCTCATTGAAGGGTATGGGCTGGAAACCACACAGCCTCTTCTGCTCTTCAAAGGATAAGTCAGAGACAGATGTCCTGCCTGCAACCCATTTATACCCCTTTTCATTGATTAACCTCTGGAGGGCTTCTATATCAAGATTCTCTGCAGGGATATTACCAAACCATAATAATATTGGTATTATTGAGAGAAACAAACCCTTCTTACTAACCATATAGCCTCCTTTTTTAAAGTCTATAAAATTCTGGTATAATGTCAACCCTGGGTTTTTTGCTTCAAGATATCTCGTAGTTGCCCGATTCATCGGGCTTTACTTCGCTATGGCAGAGGAAATGTCATTGCCATATGAGTAATAGTCTTGTGGCTAAATTTATTCAAAGTCTAAGGGGTGTATCTTGACAGAACTCTGATTTGGATTCTTATCTTATTAAGATGAGGTAGGGTTGAGTGCCCTGATGGTGTTATCCATAGCCTCAGCCCAAACCCAGCGATGGGTATATAGGTATGACGGTCCGGGAAACTCCACTGATGTAGCTTATTCTATTGTGTATGGTCAAGCCCCATCTATAGAAGAACCTTATCCCCCGCACAGAGATTTCATATTCACTGCCAGCACACTCCACAAAAGAATTCTAAACTTCTCCCTTGCACTTCCCTCTCCTACGGAGGTCTCTATCTCCCTCTATGATATCTCTGGCAGACTCATAGATACCTGGTTCATCTCTGCTCCCAAAGGGATTTCTTTTTACAAGAGAGCTCTCAATTTAAGTGCCGGAGTTTACTTCTTAAGAGCAGAATCCCTGGATAAGGCTATCACAAGGAAGATTGTGATAGTGGAATAAGGTAGAGATAAGGGGGAGGGGAATCCCTCCCCCTTGACAAAAGATAGAGAATGATTATCCTTTAATAAGGAGGTAAGATGATAAAT
>CAZWJY010000008.1:4898-20226 GCA_964634335.1 uncultured bacterium | reverse complement strand
GGGTCTGTATCTATAGCTCTCAGCTCTATAGTATCAGGTCCATTGCCCAGGTTTGTTGCCCAGAGGAGATAATCTGTGGAACCTCCCGGAGGTATGGTATCCCACTGATCAGGTTCTACAAGAATCGCTACTGTCTGACCTATTATGGTGATGAGATAGGCGCTATCCTTTACCGTATTGTGATTGACAGATGTTACCCAGACAACAATCGTATCCGTATCCCCTACCTTTGCACTCAAAGGCACTATTCTCCTTACATATAAATCCAGACTACCTGTAGGAACTGCTCGATGGTCCACTATATTGGAGATAGGTAAGGGTGCAACATCTGGTATGGTATCATTATTATGGCTTTCAAGGGGTTGAGGAGGTGGTCCTGGAGATTTTAATAACTCAGGACCTCCCCAGCCCTCCTGAGTTGCCCTGCTTATAGTGATATTCCCTGTATCTTGAAGAGCACTATAGCTCTTAACCCATTCGTGGAAGTCTACTGTATCCCCGGGCATTTTATAGACTACCCTATCCGGGAATATCTCTATTCCTGGGGGATAAGTGATCCTCACCTCATAGAGAACAGGAAAACCACCCCCATCACCCTTTGGATAATGGAAGGTAGCCTTGTATTGGATATATCTGGAATTGAGACTATCTGGAACTGCACCAGCGACCCAGTTATTTGCTCTCGATGGTCTTTGTGGAAGCTCATACCAACCACTCCAGGAGTTATCAGGGGTAGGGGTGTTTCCTGTTCGCACAGCCATAGTGATGTAGGTGTTTTCAGGACAGGAGTCTATCGCAAAGACACCATCCCAGTTCACTACTGAACCTGCATCATAAATAGAGGAGATATACTCCTCATAGGGTTCTCTATTATAGGTATTCCCAAGCTCCCAAGAGACAGAATGGTGGTCAGTATGATTTGGAACCTGTCTGATTCTTCCAAAGTCAGGTCCCCATAGGATACCGCTGTATCCTCCAAGGGTAATCCAGTCATCAACCCAGAGGTCTATCTCTCCATCCTTATTAAAATCAGCAAGCAGCCCTCCTGATGTCCCCCACTCCTTTGGTCCTACCCTGCTCTTGGCTTCTTCTGAAAATCCATCAGGTCCCCCATAGTATATCCATAGGGGATGAAGCTCCACAGCCTCTGAGTTTCCCACAAGGAATATAATATCAAGCCATCCATCCCCATTCATATCCGCGGCTATGCTTCCACCAAAACACCTGCCAGGGTATAGGGTATCAGGACCCTTAAACTTCCTTGGACCATCTCCATAGTAGACAAAGGCAAAGGTATCAAGCTCAAGCCCTGTGAATACTAAATCAAGCCATCCATCCTTATTAAAGTCTGCAACTGTTAAACCATGAGCCTGGGGCTGGAAGAATCTGAGCTGGGTAGTATCCTCTGAATGGTAACCTGAATCGCTTCCCCAGAATATGAGATGGGGGATGGTATCTGTAAGCTTGAGTCCTACGGTATCCTTATACCTGTGATAGTTCACTACTGCAATATCATAGTAGCCATCCTTATCAAAGTCTGCTATCTCAAAGTTGTGCCTGGGGATATGTCCTACAAGAGTAGTCACGCTATCTTCTGAGTATCTAATACCCTTAGGACCCCCAGGCTGTCCCCACCATATACCCACAGTATCCATACCTGTCCAGTTGCCAAACATATCCACATAGGTAGAGCCAGGGGAGCCTCCGGAGATGATATCAAGATAGCCGTCCCTATTCAAATCAGCTATATACACAGCCTCCATCATCCCTGCTCCTGGAAGGGAGTCGTAATAGGAGGGGTCAGGACCGTCTGGGGTCCCCCAGAAGATGGTGACCCCACCCCTGAGTGTATCTGTGGTATCTGCCGGATACATCCTGTAATTTCCTACAACAAGGTCAGGATAACCATCAATATTCAGGTCTGTTCCACATATCTCCCCTGAGCCCCCTGTGGGATAGGCTGTCCTTTTTGCCTCATCAAAGAAAGGAGAGGTCTTCTGATTCCAGTAGATATAAAAGGAGTCCCTAACCATTCTGGGTCCCAATTGGACTACATTAGATGTTATTACATCCATCCAGCCATCGTTATTGTAGTCAAACCTCTGAACAAACTCCACATCACCTGGAAGGGAATCATAATCAGAGGCTCTATGGGTAGCGTAGATGTTATGCTCATAATAGCCATCAGCAAAATCCTCCTGCGTGGTCTCTACCCAGATATATATGTTATGGGTATCATCCTTAACTGTGAAGCCAAGACCTATGGTTGTAACTAAGAGAAGACCTATCATCCATTTCTTCATCACTCCTCCTTTTTCATTTCACAATAACCACTCTCTTATTAAGAGTAGTGGCTTGGTCTTTTAATTGAATAAAGTATACCCCTGGAGAGAGTCCATAGCTATTCAGAAATACCTTATGCCTGCCAGACCCTCTCCACCCCTTATCAAGGATATAAACCAATCTTCCCATCACATCATACAACCCGAGGACTACTTCACTCCTCTGTAAGAGAGAATATTCAATAATACCTCTATCCTCTATGATTGAAGGCTTAACCATAAGCCTTCCCTCAACCCCCAGGCTTTTGGATTTCTGAACCCCTGTAGATTTATACCCTATCCTTGTCTCATAGAGCACAGGTAATCTCCCCATATCATAATCTGGATAATGGAAGGTAGCCCTATACTGGATATATCTGGAGTTTAAGCTATCTGGAACATCCCCACAGAACCAATCGTTCTTTTCAGATGGTCTTTGTGGAAGCTCATACCAACCACTCCAGGAGTTATCAGGGGTAGGGGTGTTTCCTGTTCGCACAGCCATAGTGATGTAGGTGTTTTCAGGACAGGAGTCTATCGCAAAGACACCATCCCAGTTCACTACTGAACCTGCATCATAAATAGAGGAGATATACTCCTCATAGGGTTCTCTATTATAGGTATTCCCAAGCTCCCAAGAGACAGAATGGTGGTCAGTATGATTTGGAACCTGTCTGATTCTTCCAAAGTCAGGTCCCCATAGGATACCGCTGTATCCTCCAAGGGTAATCCAGTCATCAACCCAGAGGTCTATCTCTCCATCCTTATTAAAATCAGCAAGCAGCCCTCCTGATGTCCCCCACTCCTTTGGTCCTACCCTGCTCTTGGCTTCTTCTGAAAATCCATCAGGTCCCCCATAGTATATCCATAGGGGATGAAGCTCCACAGCCTCTGAGTTTCCCACAAGGAATATAATATCAAGCCATCCATCCCCATTCATATCCGCGGCTATGCTTCCACCAAAACACCTGCCAGGGTATAGGGTATCAGGACCCTTAAACTTCCTTGGACCATCTCCATAGTAGACAAAGGCAAAGGTATCAAGCTCAAGCCCTGTGAATACTAAATCAAGCCATCCATCCTTATTAAAGTCTGCAACTGTTAAACCATGAGCCTGGGGCTGGAAGAATCTGAGCTGGGTAGTATCCTCTGAATGGTAACCTGAATCGCTTCCCCAGAATATGAGATGGGGGATGGTATCTGTAAGCTTGAGTCCTACGGTATCCTTATACCTGTGATAGTTCACTACTGCAATATCATAGTAGCCATCCTTATCAAAGTCTGCTATCTCAAAGTTGTGCCTGGGGATATGTCCTACAAGAGTAGTCACGCTATCTTCTGAGTATCTAATACCCTTAGGACCCCCAGGCTGTCCCCACCATATACCCACAGTATCCATACCTGTCCAGTTGCCAAACATATCCACATAGGTAGAGCCAGGGGAGCCTCCGGAGATGATATCAAGATAGCCGTCCCTATTCAAATCAGCTATATACACAGCCTCCATCATCCCTGCTCCTGGAAGGGAGTCGTAATAGGAGGGGTCAGGACCGTCTGGGGTCCCCCAGAAGATGGTGACCCCACCCCTGAGTGTATCTGTGGTATCTGCCGGATACATCCTGTAATTTCCTACAACAAGGTCAGGATAACCATCAATATTCAGGTCTGTTCCACATATCTCCCCTGAGCCCCCTGTGGGATAGGCTGTCCTTTTTGCCTCATCAAAGAAAGGAGAGGTCTTCTGATTCCAGTAGATATAAAAGGAGTCCCTAACCATTCTGGGTCCCAATTGGACTACATTAGATGTTATTACATCCATCCAGCCATCGTTATTGTAGTCAAACCTCTGAACAAACTCTATTGCCCCTGGTAAGGAATCCTTATAACTCCTATGAGAGGCATAGATATTATGCTCATAACAGCCATCAGCAAAATCCTTCTGCGTGGTCTCTACCCAGGTCTCTCCAGCAAGGAGCAGAGGGCAGAGGACAAAGGGTATAATTGGAAGGGTAGAGGACTTAAGGTCTCTCACCTTATCAAGACTACCCTTTGGGTATAGATACCTTTCAGAGTCCTAAGACAGATAAAATAGACCCCGGAGGGAAGTTCTACACCCTTAGAATCTCTCCCATCCCATACCAGTCTATGGATACCAGGGGACTCATCTCTATCAATAAGGGTTAGGACTCTCCTACCTGTCAATCCATACACAGAGAGGTCCACTCTCATATCCTCAGAAAGGGAATACTCAATCTCTGTGGTGGCATTAAAGAGCTTAGGGTGAACTCTTAAGAAATCTGCAGAGGGTTCACTCCACCTCTCGGTCTCTCCTGAGGGAAAGTCCGAAGATGTTTTATAACCCACAGCAGAATAGAGGAGTGGATGCCCTTTCCTATTGTCCACCCAGATGATGCACGGTTTCTCCTTCCCCATAATCATTGCCAATCTTGGGGTATCTAAGGCAGTGGGCTTAGAGGTAATAAGGGCTGGCTTAGAGAATGTCTGACCATTATCCTCTGAGCACCGCTCATAGATATTCCCATCCTCTGACCAGTAGGCAACATCTACTATCTTTCCATCAGCTGCTACAGCAGGCCACCCCTCCTTTGCTGGTTCTGCACTCACCTCCACATTCTCAAAGGTAGACCCTCCATCAGTAGAATAGGCGAGCCAGATATCATTCTCTCTATTATAGACGACATATACATAATTCCCTGATACACAGGCATAGGGTTGAGTCTCATCTCCTGATTGTGTAGCTATACTGAGAGACATCCCTATATTGAGGGTAAAGGGAGGTTGAGAGGTAGGGTTATAGGTAACATCTACTCTCTTTGCATGGATGTCCCAATCGTTCCCAAGATGTTCATAGAAGAGGAGGATAGAGTTTGGACCTATCGGAACAGCAAACGGATACCTATCAGGGGTGATGTCTCTAACAAGGTTTACCTCCTCTGGATTTAGAATCACATTGGTATCTACAACAGCGAAGGTTCCATTTATGTCAGGGTTATCTGGAACATTATCATCCTCCCATAACAGCCATGCACCCTGTTGAAGGAAAGCTACATGAGGGTGGGAACACTTCATATACCAGCCGCTCTCCCCAACAGTAGAGTAACCGGCTCTTGCTGCCCCTCCTGGAGGGAACTTTGCCCACCAGAAGTTATCACCGATATCACCTATACCCCCACCTTCTGCCATAAGATAGATTACATCCCCGGGTCCCACATCCAGACCAGGTCTGCGGTTGTTCGGGGGTCTGTTGAGTAGTTCGCTCCATACACCCACCCAACTTTCTCCCCCATCCTGGGATTTATACATTACCACATCATAGTTATCAGGCTGTGTAGCAATCTCAAAGGCTAAGTAGAGGTTTTGCCTACTATCCTTTGCTATTGCTGGATAGAATATGGGATAGGTTGTCTGAACCACTACCTTATTAGGAGGGGGACCAGCCATAGAGATAATGAGAAGACCTATTACTCCACCTATCAATACCAATTTTTGCTTCATAATTACCCCCTTTAATTATCTAACCATAATCATCTTCTCCACAGTATAGAAGGAAGGGGTGAAGAGTTTGCAGAAGTATATCCCCTCAGGAACCATCTCGCCCCTCTCATCCCTTCCATCCCATCTCAGCTTATAGCTCCCAGGCTCAAGGCTCCTGGCTTTAACCAAGCTCTTGACCAATCTTCCTGCAATGTCACAAACCTCAAGGCTCACAGTATTCCTTGCCGATAGTTGGAAACTGATAACTGAAAAACCCTTAAAAGGGTTAGGAAGGATATGAAGCCTGAACGGTCTCTTTGAGAGATTCTCCTCTATCCCTGTGCCTTTTCCAATAGCATAGAGATATTTCCCACTTGCCACATATATTATCCCTTTAGGACCGATGGCTGGGGAGTGTCTTATAGGATCCGATGTCTTATACTTCCACCTCATATGTCCCTCAGAAGTAAAGGACCAGAGGTATCCATCGGTTGAGCCTACATATACATTCCCGGCATCATCGATAACAGGTGCTCCCACAATAGCTCCACCAGTGAGATACCTCCAGATAATAGAATCCAAGGTAGGAGAGAGGCAGTAGATATGTCCATTATCCGAACCTATATAAACCCTCCCATCCTTTCCCAGGGCAGGTGTGGAGGTAATATATGTCCCAATCTCTTTATAGTATGCTATCGCCCCTTCCTTTATCCCATATATACATCCATCCTTTCCACCTATATAGATAACCCCATTATCTCCAATAGATGGAGAGGATTCGCCCCCTATGTCTAGCCACCATGCCTCTGACCCATCCTCTGCCAAGGCATAGAAATAAGTAGCCCCCCCTCCAAGATTACTGGCACTCTGGAAGTACATAGTTCCTGTATCATCCACAGCAGGTGCACAGGAATTTAGCACCTCATCCCCTAAGGGATATGTGCACATTACCTCTCCATTATTCTTTAACCAGTGGAAACAGCGGTAACTCCCAAAATAGATATTGTATCCGTTGAGAGTGATGGGTGTAGATATAGGGTTCTCTGCACCATAGTTCCAGGTTAGTGGACTGCCTGTAAGGGCATCAAGGGGATAAAGGGTATCATTGTTAGACCCGCAATAGACTACCTTACCATACCTGTCAACCGCTATACCCCTGATAGCATTAGGGGGTGTATCATAATACCACCTCACCTGAGGGGAATCTGTAGGGTTAATGGCATATAGTCTGCCATTCTGAGTGCCAATATAGACAATAACCTCATTTCCTATAGTCCCCACTATCGGAGAAGTCCAGATACGACTCTCTGCTTCAAAGGGGACCTTCCAATAAGAGGTGGTATCACCAGGACCCACCTCTTTGCTTCTTCCTTGATGTTTAGGGTCGTGTTGAAACATAGGCCAATCATCTGCTACTGCCCCTATGGTCAACACTCCTAAGATGACCAGTATCCTCTTCATACTGGTTGAAATTATATGAATCAAAGAAGGTTTGTCAACCCCTAATACAGGATAGGTTGTCATACTCCCCCCTTTCTTATTACATCCCCTACCCAGGAAGATTCTACCCTGTTACCTCTCCAGAAGGAGAGTCCTGATAGCTTCACCCCCTTAATCTTCTTAAGGGTATGGACCCTCCTGGTAAATTCATCAAAACCCCACACATCACTCTCAATCTGGAAGTATCTATCCCTGAATTTATTCCCATAGGAGACCATCTGGAACCCTTCCTTATCAAGAATAGGTTTAAGGTCTGTGGAGGCTTCTAAGAAGAAATGGATATGGAGAAAATTAGAGACTACCTCCCAGTTAAACTCTGGAAGAACAAAGATTATCCCCTCTGGACTCTCTTCTCTCCAGATAAGTCTATCCAGTTTTGCCTCTACCCAGGAGGGGTTAAAGGACTGTGTAAGGGGTTCGGGTTTAGGAGAGGCTTTGAGAGCCTCAATCAGTTGAATCTCTTCCTTAGATAACTGGAGGGCTATGGGAAAGGAGTATTCTTTTATCTTGTAAAGTTCCACCCATTCAACCCCTTCAGTCCTTTTAAACTCCTCTAAGCTCTTCCTCAAGTCCTGGGTATAGAAGAGGACAACCAGGTTTGCCCCTACCCCCCAAGGCAGGGTCTCGTTATAGATAAACTCTGTAGAATAAGTTATTCTCTCTCTTATCCTCCCTTCTACCCGGTCTTCTGAATCTGTTATTAAGAGGGCAGCTGCCCATATCCATCTCCCCCCTAAGAGGGAGGGGAGGAGGAGACTTACCCTATAACCCCTTATTAACCCCTCCCCCTCCAATCTGGCTATCCTCTTCTCTACCTCCTCCTCTTCTAATTTAAGTTCCTCCCTCACTCTATTTAAGAAAAACCTCCCTCTATACTCAAGTCTACGGATTATAGAAAGGTCTATCTCATCTATAACCATCCCTATCCCTTCTTCAAAAATGGGGTTAGGAGGTCTATAGGGACAGGGAAGATAGTGGTGGAGTTCTTCTCTGTAGCCACTTCTGTAAGGGTCTGTAGGAATCTTAATTGGATGGCTGCAGGGTTTTTGGAGAGAATAGCTGCCGCCTCACCCAGCTTCTGCGATGCCTGGAATTCTCCCTGAGCATGAATCACCTTCGCCCTCCTCTCCCTCTCTGCCTCTGCCTGGCGGGCTATAGCCCTGCGCATCTCCTCAGGGAGCTGGACATCCTTAATCTCTACCATAGATACCTTCACGCCCCAGGCATCTGTAGCCTCATCAAGAATCCTTGAGAGCCTCTGATTTATCTTCTCCCTCTGAGATAGGAGCTCATCCAGCTCATACTCCCCCAAGACACTCCTCAGGGTAGTCTGAGCAAGCTGAGAGGTGGCATAGAGATAGTTCTGGACCTCTACCACAGCCTTAGCTGGGTCAAAGGGTCTGAAATAGGTGACTGCATCCACCTTTACCGAGACATTATCCCTTGTTATCACATCCTGAGCAGGGACATCCATAGTCACTACACGCAGACTTACCTTCACCATCTTATCCACAAAGGGGATGAGGATAACCAGACCGGGTCCCTTTACCCCTACAAGCCTTCCCAATCTGAAGACAACCCCCCTCTCATACTCCCTCAATATCCTGATCATCGCAGATAGGATGATCAGGACTATAATTACAAGAAATACAGCAAAAGCCATCTTACCCCCTTTTTATCTTTTCTACCTTAAGTTTCATACCTCTTATCCCCACTACCCTTACCTTCTCCCCCTTTTTTATCCTTTCTCTGCTTTCTGCCTGCCAGAGCTCACTGCGAACCATCACCACCCCCCCTTCCATAATATCTGTCCTTGCCATCCCCTCCATACCTATAAGCCCCTCCTGCCCTGTTACAGGCTTCTTAAGATGGGTTCTTATTACAAAGCCTATAATTATTATAAAGAAGACAACAGTAACTATCGCTGCAATAATTATCACTGACAAGGAGAGCCTAAAATAGGGCTCTGGTGACTCAAACAGGATTAGAGAGCCCAGAATAAAAGATGTTATGCCTCCAAGGGTTAAGAGACCATGGGAAACAATCTTCAATTCCATAATAAACATTATTATGGCAAGGAGTATAAGAGCAAGACCCGCATAGTTTACAGGTAATAGGTGGAGAGAGTAAAAGGCAAGGATGAGGCATATCCCTCCAGCTACACCAGGGAGGATAGCACCTGGATTCTGGAGTTCAAAAAATAACCCATATATCCCCAATAATAGGAAGATATAGGCTATGTTGGGGTTGGTAAGAATGGATAAGAACCTCTGAATCCAGTTCATTCCTATATATTTTACCCTTGCCCCTTTGGTATGGAGAACCTTCCCTCCGATCCTCCTCCCATCCAATTTTTCTAAGAGTTCATCCAAGGAAGAGGCTATAATATCTATTACCCCCTTTTTTAATGCCTCTTTTTCAGTAGAAGAGATACTCCTCCTCACTGCATCCTCTGCCCACCTCTTATCCCTTCCTCTCTTTTGGGCAATAGACTTTATATAGGCTACTGCGTCGTTAGTCACCTTCTCCTTCATCTCTTTTGACATCTCCTTACCCATAGCAACAGGGTGGGCAGCACCTATATTCGTCCCAGGAGCCATAGCTGCTATATGAGAAGCCATAACAATAAATACCCCTGCAGAGGCTGCTCTGGCCCCAGATGGGTAGACATAACTTATCACAGGGACAGAAGAGGAGAGGATAGCCTTAGTAATAACCCTCATAGACTCGTCCAATCCCCCAGGGGTGTCTATTTCAATAATTATACACTCTGCCCCTTCTCTCTCTGCCCTCTCTATACCAGAGGTTATATACTTTGCAGAGACAGGACCCACTACCCCTGTAAATTTTAATAATAGAACCTCTTCACCAGATAAGAGTGTAGAGAATAGAAAGGATAGGAGAACCCATCTCATAAGAGAAACTTACCATAAAAGTATAGATAAGTCAAGGGTTGATTGTAAAATTCTCAATTTGATTATCTTGACAGAGATGGATTTAGGTATAGGATAGGAGAATGGAAGAAGAGATAAAGAAAGCCTTAGGTATTGAGGATGTCTACCTTTTTGAAACAGTGACATCTACAAACGATATAGCTAAGAAGCTGGCGAGTAATAACCGTTCAGCCCTCATCCTTGCCAATGTCCAGACAAAGGGGAGAGGGAGATTTGGAAGGGAGTGGTATTCTCCAGAAGGGGGACTCTGGTTCTCCATCCTCTTTTCACCCAAGAACCATAGGGAACTCTCCTGCCTTACCCTCCTCTCTGCCCTCTCTATAAGAGAGGCTATAGAAAGAATCACTCACCTCCCCTCCCTTATCCGCTGGCCAAACGATGTAGTCTATAATAATAAGAAACTGGCAGGGGTCCTATCTGAAACCTCTAAGCAGGCTATCATAATAGGGATGGGTGTAAATGTAAATCAGGAGGAGTTCCCCCCTTCACTTCCCGATGCCACCTCTCTGAGAATAGAGACCAGAAGGGTATGGGATACCAAACCCCTTCTCTTAGAGATTCTCCTTGCCTTTAGAAGATACTATGAGATATTTGAGGGGGAAGGGTTTGAAACCCTAAGAAAGGATGTAAAGAGATACTCCTCCCTGCTCTCTAAATTTGTTAGCATAGATTTTGGTGAGAAGAGACTTACAGGCACAGTGATAGATATCGATGAGAAGGGTAGACTCGTCTTTAGGTCAGAATCCGGAAGACTCCTCACTCTATCAAGCGGAGAGGTTAAAGAGATAAGATGATTTTAGTCATAGATATAGGGAATACAAATATCCATATAGGGGCTTCTAAGACCAGAGAGGTTGAGAAGGAACTCAGATTCTCCACCCCTTCCTCTCTTACCCCTTATGAGTGCTTTCTTATGGTAAGAGAACTCCGGATAAAAAATCTAAAGGGAGCGGTTATTGGCTCAGTAGTCCCTCCCCTTACAGATGGCTTCAAAGATATGCTTGAGAGCTATTACTCTATAAAAGCCCTGTTGGTAGAACCCAAAAAGATAAAGAGCCTCAAATTTAGGTATAAAGACCCTTCTACTATTGGTGCAGATAGGATAGCCAATGCTATAGGAGCGATAGAAGAGTATAAGAGGGATGTAATAATTGTAGACTTTGGCACAGCCACTACCCTTGATGTAGTGACAAGAGAAGGGGTATATCTGGGAGGGGTGATAGTTCCAGGAGTTGAGAGCTCCCTTAAAGCCCTGATAAGTAAAACAGCAAAGCTTCCAGAAGTAGAGATAGTGATACCAGAGAGATGTATAGGAGAGAATACTGAGGAGTGTATCCAGTCAGGATTGTTCTTCTCCTTATTAGGAGGATTGGAGAAGATTATAGAGAAGATAGAAGGAGAGACAGGGAGGAGATTCTTTGTTATTGCTACAGGTGGACTCTCAAAGAGGCTTGGGTCAAAGATCCCTATAATTGATAAGATAGACCCACTCCTTACCCTTAAGGGTCTTCTCTGTATATACTATGAGAGTAATAAAGGTTAAAACCTGTTCAGAGAGAGAAACCATAGAACTGGGCAGAAGGATAGCAGAGTTTTTGAGAAGGGGCGATGTTGTGGGATGTATAGGTGAACTGGGGGCAGGGAAGACTACCCTGATAAAAGGGATAGCCTTAGGTCTTGGAGTGAAGACTCCTATCAGGAGCCCAAGCTTTATCATTATAACAGAGTATAAGGGAAGATTCCCTATCTATCATATAGACCTCTATAGACTGGAGGATACCCACCAGATTAGGAGAGAGGATATATTGGAGTATCTATACAGTGATGGGGTGGCCCTGGTAGAATGGGCAGAAAAGCTCTGGCATATTATGCCCCCAGAGACTATAAAGGTGATGATAGAAAACCTTGGAGAGAAGAGGAGGCTGATAAAGATATATTCTCAGAGATTCAGAGAGCTGGCAGAATGGTTTTAGGGATAGAGACGAGTGGAATGAATACAGGGGTCTCCCTCATAAAGGAGAGAAGAGTCCTCTATGAAGTATCTATTTATACCAGGGCAAGACATAATGAGATGATATACAGTCTCCTCTCCACAGCATTGGAAAATGTAGGGATTAAGGCTAATGACCTGAAAGGGATTGCAGTCTCCTCAGGTCCTGGAATGTTTACCTCCTTAAGGGTGGGAATAACCTTGGCAAAAGGGCTCTCCTTCTCCCTAAATATACCTGTGGTAGGGATAAATACCTTAGACGCCTTAGCCTATTCCATATCCCCTTCACCCTGGCTCATTATCCCTATCATTGATGCAAAGAAGAGGGAGGTATACACTGCCTTCTATAAAAATTCAGAAAGGGTATCAGAATATATGATAATACCTCCAGAAGAACTCATCAAAGAGGTAAAGGAACCTGTAATATTCTTAGGGGATGGAATTTTGAAATATGGGGAGATATTAAAAGAAGAACTGAGGGACCTCTTCCATTTGCCAGAAAGGAATCCCCTCTCCCCTTCTCCTGGAATCATCGGGATTCTGGGTGAGGGGAGATTAGAAAAGGGGGAGAAGGAGCCTATTGAGGATTTAGAACCCTTCTACTTAAGGAGGACAGATGCAGAAATCCATAGAGATAGTAAAGATGGAAGAGTCAGACCTTGATGAAGTGATGAAGATAGAGAGGGCTTCCTTCAAATACCCCTGGTTCAGATTCTTCTTTGAGAGCGACCTCTCAAGACCAAATGCCTATTTGTGGGTAGCAAAGGAAGGGGAAAAACTATTGGGGTATCTTGTTGCCTACCATACCTCTGATGAGCTCCATATTGCGAATATTGCTGTAGCAGAGGAGGAGAGGAGGAGAGGTATAGGAAGTCTATTTATAGAAAAGACAATAGAGCTTGCAAAGAATTTAAAGGTTTTAAGGATATTCTTGGAGGTCCGCCCCTCAAATCTTGCCGCTATAAATCTCTATAAAAAATTTGGATTCGAGATTGTAGGCAGGAGGAACCACTACTATCAAGATGGAGAAGATGCCTTATTGATGGAAAAGAATATCTGAATCTCCTTAACCCTCTCTTGACAGTTTTGAATTTCTGTTTATAATATTTGTAATGATTGAGGGAGTAGAGATAAAAAAGTTGAGGGTCATCCCTGATGAGAGGGGTTGGCTTATGGAGATTTTACGATGCGATGATAAACTTTTTAAGAAATTCGGGCAGGTCTATCTCTCTGTAGTATATCCAGGGGTGGTGAAGGGGTGGCACTACCATAAGATCCAGACCGACTATTTTACTATTGTAAAGGGTATGGCTAAGGTTGTCCTATATGATTCAAGGGAAGACTCCAGAACCTTTAGAGAGGTAGAGGAGTTCTTTATAGGAGAGAAGAACCCCATCCTCATTAAGATTCCGCCCCTTGTCTATCATGGAATGAAAGGGATAGGGGTAGAGCCTGCCTATCTGATTAACTGTCCTACAGAACCCTATAACTACGAGAACCCTGATGAGTATAGAGTCTCGCCAACAGACCCTACAATTCCTTATAATTGGAAGATAAAGGAGGGATAATGGAGAGGATTTTAGTTACAGGGGGTGCTGGGTTTATGGGGTCAAATTTCGTTAGATGGCTGTTGAAGAATACCAAATATAAGGTGATAGTTATAGATAAACTCACCTATGCCGGGAATATGGATAATTTTCCTAAGGAGGTGAAGAGGTCTCCAAGATTTGAATTCATAAGGGAGGATGTGGCTAATAGAAGAAAGGTAAGGGAGGCGTATAAGCGAGTGGATAAGATAGTCCATTTTGCAGCAGAGACCCATATAGACCGCTCTATTATGGACCTTACACCCTTTGTAAAGACTGACTTTGTAGGCACCTCTGTCCTCTTAGAAGAACTCCTCCATAGCCCTAAGGAGAGATTTATCCATATATCTACATCTGAGGTCTATGGAACAGCCCAGAGAATCCCTATGGATGAGAACCATCCCATAATCCCCCAGAGCCCTTATGCAGCTACAAAGGCTGGGGCAGATAGATTGGTTCAGTCCTTCTATATCACCTATAATCTCCCCCTCATAATCTTAAGACCCTTTAATAACTATGGACCCAATCAGTATCCTGAGAAACTCATTCCTCTCTTTATAACCAATGCCTTAGAGAATAAACCCCTTCCCATCTATGGCACTGGAGAGAATACAAGAGACTGGTTGTATGTGGAAGACTTCTGTGAGGCTCTGGGAAAGGTTCTGGAAATGCCCATTGAAAAAATAAAAGGGAGGGTCATAAATATCGGGACAGGGGAGGAACACTCTGTGAATGAGATCGCAACAAAAATCTTAGAGATTCTTCACAAACCCAAGTCCCTTATGAAAAGGATAGGGGATAGACCAGGACATCTAAAGAGGCTCTGCTGCGATACAAGAACTGCAAAGGAAATATTGGGCTGGGAGGCTTCTACAGATTTTGAAAAGGGGCTTGAACTCACTGTAAAGTGGTATCTGGATAATGAACTATGGTGGAGAAGGATAAAACGCCAGAAGAACTATCAGAAGTTTTATAAGAGCTGGTATAGGAGATTGATGAGATAGATGTTTGCATCCATTGAAGAGGCGATAGAGGATATAAGGAGAGGGAAGGTTATAATTGTGACCGATGATGAGGATAGAGAGAATGAGGGAGACTTCATTGCTGCAGCCGAGAAGATAACCCCAGGGATGATAAATTTTATGGCTAAATATGGTAGAGGACTTATATGTGTCTCTCTCACAAGGGAGAGGCTGGAGAAGTTAAAGATCCCAGAAATGGTGGACAACAATACAGCAAAATTGGGAACAGCCTTTACTGTCTCTGTAGATGCTATAAAGGGAACAACAACAGGGATATCTGCTTATGATAGAGCTCTGACTATAAAGACCCTTATAGACCCAAAGACAAAACCAGAAGACCTGGCAAGACCGGGTCATATCTTCCCTTTAAGGGCACAAGAAGGGGGGGTCTTACGGAGAGCTGGACATACTGAGGCATCTGTAGACCTGGCAAGACTTGCAGGTCTTTACCCTGCTGGTG
>CAZWJY010000008.1:0-4888 GCA_964634335.1 uncultured bacterium | reverse complement strand
GATTATGGACTCTGATGGTAATATGGCAAGACTCCCAAAACTGGAGAAGATTGCCAGGAGGTTTGGTTTAAAGATTATTACCATTAAGGACCTCATCGACTACCGTTGTAAGAAGGAGAAATTGGTAAAAAGAGTTGTGGAAACTACCCTCCCCACACCCTATGGCAGTTTTAAACTCCTGGTATATGAGTCTATCCTGGATAAGGACTATCACTTAGCCCTGGTAAAAGGGGAGGTTAGAGGGAAAAAGGATGTGCTGGTAAGAGTCCACTCCCAGTGTCTTACAGGGGATGTATTCCACTCTCTAAGGTGTGATTGTGGAGAGCAACTCCAGACGGCATTAAAACTGATTCAGAAAGAGAAGTGTGGGGTGCTACTATATATGCGTCAAGAAGGTAGAGGGATAGGACTTATAAACAAACTCAAAGCCTATGCCCTCCAGGATAAGGGTCTTGACACAGTGGAAGCTAACCTTGCCTTAGGTCTTGAACCAGACCTGAGGGATTATGGGATAGGTGCCCAGATTCTGGTAGATCTGGGTCTATCTTCTATAAGACTCCTGACCAATAACCCAAGGAAGGTCGTAGGTTTAGAAGGTTATGGACTGAAGATAACCAAGAGACTGCCTATCATTATAAAACCCAATAAAATAAATAAGAAGTATCTTATAACCAAAAGGGATAGGCTGGGTCATCTCTTGGGAGAGATAAAAGGGGGATAGAATGGATTATCCTGAGTATAAAGGGGGGTTGGATGCCAAGGGTAAGAGGTTCTGTATAATCCTTCCCAGATTTAATGAATTCATCTCTAAGGAACTCCTCAGGGGTGCTATAGACTGTTTATCCAGACATGGAGCAACAGAGATAGAGGTCTTCTGGACACCGGGTTCCTTTGAAATACCTCCCCTTGCCAAAAGACTTGCCTTAAGCAGGAAGTATGATGCCATAATATGTCTGGGGGCTGTAATTAGGGGCGATACCCCCCATTTTGAGTATATATCTGCTGAGGTATCAAGGGGTGTGGCAAGGGTATATTACGAGACAGGGGTTCCCACTGTATTTGGGGTTATCACCTCAGATACCATAGAACAGGCTATCGAGCGTGCAGGGACTAAGGCAGGAAATAAGGGTTGGGATGCTGCCCTATCAGCTATAGAACTGGTGAACCTCCATTCCAAGCTACCTCCTTCAGAGATATAGTGGCTCATCGTAGGATTGCCCGTCAACTCGTACTCGAGGCTCTATATAGGTTCGATTTGGTAAAGGACTCACCAGAAAAGACCCTGGAGGAGATTCTTAAAAGAAAGAGGTATATAGAAGAGGTTAGAGAATATTCAAAGAGGCTCTTGAGAGATACTATCACTCATCTAAAAGAGATAGATAAAGAGATAGAGAATAATCTCTTGAGTTGGAGATTTAAGAGACTCTCCTTTCTGGATAGAGCTCTCTTAAGACTCGCTACCTGCGAACTTCTATATTACAAAGACATCCCTTATAAGGTGAGTATAAATGAGGCTGTGGAGATAGCCAGATTCTATGGAACAGAGGGTTCAGCTAAATTTGTGAATGCTGTATTGGATACTATACTGAAATCAAGGGGAAAGAATGCTTGTAGGGATATTCTCTGATGTCCATGGAAATTTGGAAGCCCTTAATGAGGTTCTCAAAAGATTAAAGGATTTTAAAGTAGACTATTATCTCTGCCTTGGTGATCTTGTGGGTTATGGAGCAAATCCGAATGAGTGTGTAGAAAGGGTAAGGGAACTTCCAGGTATTGTCATTGCAGGGAACCATGATTGGGCAGCCTTAGGAAAAACATCCATTGAATATTTCAACCGTGTAGCCAAGGAGGCTATACTATGGACAAGGGAGCAACTTACAAGAGAGGCAAAGGACTTCCTCTCTTCCCTCCCCCTTAAAGTAACCTACCAACCTTTCCTATTGGTCCATTCTGTCCCCTCAGACCCTGAGAGTTGGAGATATATATTCACTGAAGAGGAAGCTATAAGAGAGTTTGACCATTTCTCTACCCAGGTATGTCTTGTGGGACATTCTCATGAGCCCCTTTTAATAGGATTGGACAGGAATGAATCCCCCACTCTATTTAAGGAGAGAATTGAATTCAATCCCCTCAACCGCTATCTCATAAATGTGGGGAGTGTTGGTCAACCCAGGGATGGTGACCCAAGAGCCTGCTTTGCTACCTTTGATACAGAGAAGAGAATCTTTCAACTATATAGGGTGGACTATAATATAAGGGGTGCGCAGGAGAAGATTCTTAAAGCAGACTTACCTCCATTCCTTGCTGCAAGGCTGGAACAGGGGAGATAGATTCGACCCCTTTGTAGGAGAGTGAATCAAGAAGAGGTATCCTTGAGTCTTCTACCCATCTCAACCCCTTTCCAGAAGGCTCTCTTGTTTAAATCCTCTGTTCCCTTAGGAACCTTTGAAAGGATAGCCTTCTCTAAGGCTTTGGTTGAGACTACACCTGAGAGTTCAGCAAATATCCCCAAGGCAAGGATATTGGCAACAAGTCTCTTCCCGATCTCCTTCTCAGCGGTATCAATGATAGGGACCCTATAGATATGGAAGTCCCCCTTTGGAAGATTCCTGACAAATCTTGAATCGGTAAGAAGGATACCACCCTTTTTTAAATCGCAATGGTATTTATCACAGGCTTCCTGAGTAAGGGCTAACATAAAATCTATCTCTATAGCCTTTGGGTAGTCTATCTCCTCATCAGATATGATTACCTCTGAGCGGGATGCCCCTCCTCTTGCCTCAGGTCCATAAGACTGGCTCTGGGTAACATATCTATCCTCATAAAGAGCTACAGCCTCAGCCAATATCCTCCCGATTAAGATGAGCCCTTGACCACCAGAGCCTGAGAATCTCACCTCATAACGTGTTCCCATATTTTAAAATACGAGAATATTGAGAAATGTCAACCCCCTTGACAGGTCAAGAGTTTCTATTAAGATTTACAAAGAGGAGGAGATATGAAAAGGATTCCTTTATCTGTAACAGGTATAATTATAGCTTCTGCAGCTATATTTGCCTTCTTCTTGGGGTTAGTAATAGCAGGGGTGATAACCCCAAGACTCAGTTCTCAACCTCAGACCCAGCCCCTGCCCTTAGTGAATGAGAAAGGGGAGAGCCCCTTTGTTGCTGTAGCAGAGAGGGTGATGCCTGCAGTGGTAAATATCTCTGCAGAAAGGGTAGTGAAGGTTGAATCACCCTTTGCTCCCTTTGAGTTCCATTTTAGAGGTCCTTTTGAGGACTTCTTCAAGGAATTTGAGAAGGAGTTTAGGATTCCAAAGTCCTTTAAACAGACTGTCAAGAGCTTAGGTTCAGGGGTAATATTTGATAAGAGGGGATATATCCTCACCAATAACCATGTGATAAGAGGGGCAGAGAATATTATTATTAAGCTCCCTGATAAGACAGAGTATAGGGGTAAAAAGGTCAAGATAGTGGGTAAGGACCCCATCACAGATGTGGCTGTGTTAAAGATAGAAGACCATAGAGAATTCCCTACAGCTCCCTTAGGTAATTCTGATGAGATTAAGGTGGGGGATTGGGCTATTGCTATCGGTAACCCCTTTGGATTGGAAAACTCCGTAACAGTAGGGGTGATAAGTGCAAAAGAGAGGACAGGGATACCTCTACCTGAAGGTCCATCCATCCAGAACTTCCTCCAGACAGATGCAGCCATAAACCCTGGAAATTCAGGGGGACCCCTAATAAATATTAGAGGAGAGGTAATTGGTATAAATACTGCGATAACTACCCGGACAGGAGGAAATGAGGGGATAGGCTTTGCTATCCCCATAAATATAGCAAAGAATGTGGCAGAGCAGTTGATAAAGAAAGGAAAGGTATCAAGAGGATGGCTTGGTGTCTATATCAGTGATATTACCCCTACCCTTAAAGAGGATTGGAACCTCTCTACAAATGAGGGAGCCTTTGTTAGGAGTGTTATCAAAGGTTCACCAGCTGATAAGGCAGGGATAGAGCCAGGGGATGTAATTGTAGAAGTAGACGGTCATAAAATTAAAGGAACCGGTGACCTCATGGAGAAGATAGCCTCTAAAGAAGCAGGCACAAGGGTAAGGGTTGTTGCCCTGAGAGGAAAGAGTAGGGTAGAATTTAAGATAAAACTCGGGGAGAGACCCACGGAGTTAGCCAAAATGGTGAGTAAGGAAGTAGAGAGATGGCTCGGTCTAAAGGTAAAAAATCTTACTAAAAGGAGGAAAGAGGAGTTAGGGATAGAAGGAGGGGTAGAGGTAGTAAGTGTAAAGAAAGGTAGCCCTGCGTATAAGGCAGGAATAGAACCAGGGGATGTTATTCTAAAGATAGAGCATCAGAGAGTAAAAGACCTGGATGACTACCTCCGTATAAAGAATGAACTGAGAGGTTCTAAGAAACCTTTAATGTTTGAGGTTCGAAGAGGAAATATGACTATCTTTGTGGCAGTACCCACAAAATGAGGTAGTGGAGATAAGAGAAGCCCTCACCTTCTTAAGGCTTACTGATAGAACTCTTTCGCCTTATTTGGAGGAGATATCTAAGATTCCCCTCCTCACCCCAGAGGAGGAGAAGAGACTTGCCAAAAAGGCAAGGCATGGGGATAAAAAGGCGAGAGAAAAGCTTATAGTCTCAAATCTTAGGTATGTAGTCCACATTGCTCTCCAGTATCGCAATCATGGTCTTCCTCTTCCAGACCTGATAAACGAGGGGAATCTTGGACTTATAAAGGCTGTGGACAGATACGATGAAAGGAAACACACGAGACTCCTCACCTATGCATCCTGGTGGATACGCTATACCATCACCTCAGCTTTGGCAAAGAGGAAACTGGTAAAGCTACCCTTTAGATATAGATTGAT
>CAZWJY010000007.1:0-20642 GCA_964634335.1 uncultured bacterium | reverse complement strand
TAACTTAATCATATCCGAGCTATTCGGATATACTCCAAATGAGGAAGATATGCGAACTGCTCGCTTATACCTCCCTGTGCCGTCTTTTTCCAATCATAAATAGCCTGCCTGGTTATAGATAAGCTTCTCTTCCTTATCTCCGCACTGGTCCTTGTCTTCATTCTTTATCTCTCGGACCCATTATCCAGAGAACCTAAGCCTTATACTTAAAATATAAGCCATATCTGGATTTTGTCAAGTCTCTCATCTTGAAGGCAAGTCCCAAATAACAAAGGGTGGGGGTATTTACGCATAATCTTGGATTCCTCTGGAGATGGAGAGATTCCAGGCTTTTCAATATAACTCTGAAATGGGAGACCTCCATAAGATAGAATGGTTATTCCTCAGCCCTTGGGTGGGCTTTCTCATAAATCTCCTTTAGTCTCTCAGGGGTAAGGTGGGCATAGAACTGGGTTGTAGCCAAGGAGGAGTGTCCCAACAGCTCCTGAACTGCTCTTAAATCACAGCCCCTCTCTAAGAGATGGGTGGCAAAGCTATGCCTGAAGATATGGGGGTTTATCCCTGAGGCATCGGCAAGGGCTGACAATATCCTGTTGACTATCCTCTGCAGACTTCTGGTGGATAACCTCTCCCCTCTCTTATTTAAGAAGACTGCCTTAGACCCCTTCTCCTTTACCTCCTCCAAGTATTCCTTTAGCGCCCTCTTTGCCTTCTCTCCAAAGGGGACAATCCTCTCTTTCCCTCCCTTCCCCATAACCTTTATCTCTTCATTAAAGAAGTCTATATCATTAATATTCAAGCCCACCAGTTCTGATGCCCGAAGACCACAGCTGTATAGAAGTTCAAGGATTGCCTTATCCCGTTTGCTAAGGGAGAACTTATCCAGAACCTCCTGAACCTGAGCCTGGGTGAGAAATTTTGGAAGCCTCTTTGGTAGTTTTGGAGTCTTTATATCCAGGGCAGGGTTTATCCTTATAAGACCCTGCCTGTATAAAAATTTAAAGAAGGACTTAACCGAGGAGAGTTTCCTTGCTGCTGAAGCGTGGTGATAACCATATTTTAGTAGATGACCCAAGAAGTCTACCACATCTCTCCTTGTGGTCTTCAAAAGAGACTTCCCTCCCTTCCTGTCCTTCAGGAACTCTATAAATTCTGAGATATCTATCCTATAGGAATGGATAGTGTGAGGAGAATAACCCTTCTCTTTCTTTAAATATATCAGAAAATCCTCTAAAAGGCTTTTCACTTAAGCCGTTCTGTGTATTTACACTCTGGATAGCCTGAGCAGGCAAGGAATTTGCCATACTTAGAGATTTTTACTCTAAGGGGTCTACCACATTTTGGACATACCTTATCAATCTTATCTTCCATAGGTCTTGTATACTTACACTCTGGGAATCCTGAACAGGCATAGAACTTCCCATACCTACCATCTCTTAAGACAAGGGGTTTACCACATTGAGGACACTTCTCTTTAACCTGGATAGTCTCTTCTATTGATTCACGATAATCACATTCTGGGAATCCTGAGCAGGCATAGAACTTCCCATACCTCCCCCATCTTATTACCAATCTCTTCCCACATTTTGGGCAGACTCTATCTGTCTCCTCAATAATCTTCTCTCTTATCTCCCCTATCTCCTCCTCTACCCCTTTCACCTCTTTAATAAAGGGGTTATAAAACCCTCTAACCACCTTCTGCCATTCCTCTTTACCTGCCTCTATCTTATCCAGTTCCTCTTCCATCTCTCTTGTAAAGCCTATCTCAAAGATTCTTTTAAACCTGGGGATGAGGATATCATTTACAAGCAGTCCCAGTTCTGTAGGATAGAGATTCCTCTTCTCTCTCTTGACATAGCCCCTCTGGAAGAGTGTTGAGATTATACTGGCATAGGTAGATGGGCGTCCTATCCCATTCTTCTCCAGGGTCTTTATAAGGGTAGCCTCAGTATATCTGGGAGGAGGCTGGGTGAACTTCTGTTCAGGTTTCAACTCCTCCAGTATAACTATCTGTCCTTCATTAAGATGGGGTATATCACTCCCCTTCTTCCTATCCACAGGATAGACCTTCTCAAAACCAGCAAAGTCCATTCTAAGGGAGTCTGCTTTAAATGTATAACCCTTATAGTTCAATTCAACCTCAACCCTTTTATATACAGAGTCAGACATCTGAGATGCCAGGAATCTATCATAGATGAGTTTATAGAGTTTAAACTGGTCAGGGGATAAGAACTCCTTTATCCTCTCCGGTCTCCTCTCTATACTTGTAGGTCTTATACCCTCATGAGCTCCCTGAGTCTCTCTTTTATCCTTGTATACCCTCTTTGCCGGAGGTAGAAATCTATCTCCAAAGTTCTCTTTTATAAAATCTCTGGTTGTTTTAATAAATCTATCAGCAATACGATGGGAATCTGTTCTGGGATAGGTGATAAGCCCTGTGGTCTCTGACTTAAGTTCCACACCTTCAAAAAGGGTCTGGGCTATATTCATCGTCTTCTTTGCAGGAAAGTGGAGCCTTATGGATGCCTCCTGTTGAAGGGTAGAGGTGATAAAGGGAGGGAGTGGAGAGTAATGTTTTTCTGACTCTGTTATTTTAGAGACGAGAAATTCTGTCTCTCTGGGGAGTTCCCCCTCTATCTTTAATACATCCTCCTTACTCTTAATCAGGGGTCTTCTATTCTCAATCTTATAAAGTTCTGCCTGAAACCTGTTTCGGGTTTTTGGGACCCTGAATATCCCTTTAACAATCCAATACTCTTCTGGTTTAAACTCCTTTATCTCCCTCTCCCTTTCAGAGATAAGTCTGAGGGCAACACTCTGGACCCTTCCTGCAGAGAGTCCTCTTCTTATAGTCTTCCAGAGAAGGGGGGATACGAGATAACCCACAAGTCTATCGAGAACTCTCCTTGCCTTATGGGCATCTACCCTATTATAGTCGATGGTAGTAAGATTATTAAAGGCTTCATCTATACCATCCTTAGTAATCTCATAAAGGAGCACCCTCTTAATCTCATCTCTACCAAGCTCCTGGGCTATATGATAAGCAATAGCCTCCCCTTCCCTATCCGGGTCGGTTCCTATATAAACATTCTTTGCCTTCTTAGCCATCTCCTTAAGGGTATTGATGATTTTAGCCTTCCCCTTAATCTTTATATAATAAGGTTTGAAGTTATGCTTTATATCCACCCCCAACTTAGATTTAGGGAGGTCTTTGATATGCCCTTTTGTAGAGAATACCAGAAATTTATTTTTTAGAAGTCTTGATATAGTCTTTGCCTTTGTAGGCGACTCTACTATCAAAAGGTCCTTTGCCATAGTTCATACTTTATGGGAAAACTTAAAAAAATCAAGGGGTTTGTATTCTGGTCAAACCTAAGGCTACAGTGAAAAACGGCGAGCTTATAAGAACACTCGTAGATAAAGAAGAGTCCGCAGGGTATAGAGCTATACTTTGGAATGGAATAGATAATTTGGGAAAGAGAGTCCCTTTCTCTGGAGGAAATAAGGAAGGGGTTGACAAAAGCCTTTATCTTGTTAATTTATCTCAATGAATCTAAAAGAGTTTTTTAAAGGCATCTCTGAAATGTTCTCTAACGAGATTGCTATGGACCTAGGGACTTCTACCACCCTCATCTATGTAAAGGGGAAGGGAATAGTCCTGTATGAACCATCAGTGGTAGCTATTGATGAAAACAATGGAGGAGTGGTAGCAGTAGGGAAAGAGGCGAAGAAGATGCTGGGTAGAACACCTGAGGGTATAAGGGCGATCAGACCTATGGGGGATGGTGTGATTGCAGATTTTGAAACTACCGCCATAATGATTAAACATTTCATCTCTCTCGTTCAAAAGAGGAAACTCTTCGTAAGACCGAGAGTAGTAGTGGGGGTGCCTTCAGGAATAACCGAGGTGGAGAGAAGAGCTGTGAGAGACTCCCTTGAGGCTGTAGGGGCAAGAGAGATATATCTGGTCTCTGAACCCATTGCAGCTGCCATAGGAGCCGGTCTACCCATAGACCTCCCTACAGGGAATATGATTGTAGATATTGGTGGAGGAACTACAGAGATTGCTGTAATCGCCCTTTCTGATGTTGTCAATGTCACTTCTCTAAGGGTAGCTGGAAATGAGATGGATGAGGCGATAATTCAATATATTAAGAAGCATCGTAATCTATTAATCGGTGAACAGACTGCTGAGGAGATTAAGATAAAGGCGGGTTCTGCTTATCCCTCAAAGGAGAAGGACACAACAATAGAAGTGAAGGGGAGAGATTTAATTACCGGTATCCCAAAAACTATAAAACTGTCTACCTCTAAAATCCGTGAGGCATTACAAGAACCTATAAATTTAATCATTGAGGGACTAAAATTGGCTTTGGAGAAGACTCCACCAGAACTGGCAGCAGATATTGTGGAGAGAGGAATATTCTTAGCTGGAGGAGGGGCACTCTTACCAGGATTGGCTGAATTGATTAGAGAAGAAACAAATCTGCCTGTCTTTGTGGCTGATAACCCCTTAAAGTGTGTAGCAATGGGAGTAGGGAAGATATTGGAAGACCTGGATAAACACCGTAAATATATCTCCAAGGTTCACAGGGAGTAAGTGCAAGGGGTCTTCAAGTTCATCAGGAAGAACTGGCAAGACCTTTTCTCCTTCCTCCTTATTATTCTCTCCCTTATCCTCTATCTTCTACCCCCCTATACCAAGGGTTTTATTACTGAGAAAGGTCAAACCCTTTTTCTCTCTTTCCCTGGAAGGCTCAAGGGTATATGGAGTAGCCACTGGGAACTTTTAAAAAGGGAAGAGAGGTTATCCCAGCTTACTGCCTCCTTAAGTGTTGAGAATGCGCTTTTGAGGGAAAGACTGTCAAGAGATACTCTCCTGTTACCTTCAGAACCCTTTAAATTCAAAAGGGCAAGAGTTATAGAGAGGGACTTAAAGACTCAGGTCCAGTTCCTTATAATTGATAGAGGAGAGAGGGATGGGATAAAGACCGATATGATAGTGATAGACCCTTATGGTATTGTAGGTAAAATTATCCAGACAGGTCCTTACCTCTCTACCATAGAGACCCTTTTGGGTCCTGATATAAAGATAGCTGCTATGGACCAGAGGACCCATTGTGTAGGGCTTGTAGAGACTGATAAGGAAAACAACCTCATCTTCCATTATGTATTGAGAGAGGAGGAGGTTAGAGAAGGTGATACCATAGTCACTTCAGGGATGGGTAAAGTCTTTCCTGAAGGTCTACGCATAGGCAGGGTTATAAGAGTAGAGAATGAACCATCAGGACTCTTCAAGAGCTGCCTCCTCACCCCTTTTGCCAGAATAGGCTCTCTACAAGAGGTATTCATAATAACCCAGAAACTTCCCATCTCTCCCAGGGAGACCATAGAGATGGATATTCTAAAGAGGTTAAAGATGGAGAGGTTAGAGATGCCTCTCCATTTGAAGTTAAGATGAGATTCCTCTTTATACTCCTTCTGCTCTATCTCTTCTCTATCATCCATCTTCCCTTAGATATATCCTTCATCCTTCTCAGTTTTAGTGCCCTTTATGATAAAAAGATGGCCTCTATGATTCTTGCCCTTTTTGCTGGTTTTCTCCAAGACCTATATACCCCTTCCTATTTAGGAGCAGGAATGCTCTCCTATCTCATATCCATCTATTTTCTCATCTGGATGAAGAGGTATATACAGATGGTAGGATACTTCATTCTACCCTTAGCATTCTCCGGGCTCATCCTAAAATTCCTCCTCTTCTCTATTCTCACCAGGACCCCCTTTCCTCCTCTCCCCATTATCTTCACAGCCCTTACCCTCATCCCTTCCTTTCCATTCCTCTCAAAGATTCTATATAAGAGATGGCATCTGGCTTAAAGAAGAAGGGAAAGGTTCTATCCTGGATCATCTTCTCAGGGTTTATGATAGTCCTCTTAAGGGTCTTTCAGCTTCAGGTTATCTTAGGAGCCAAATACTATACCCTTTCAGAGAGGAACAGAATCCGGGAGATAATCCTTCCAGCGGCAAGGGGGAGGATATATGACAGGAATGGCGTGGTTCTTGCTTACTCAAGACCATCCTTCTCTATATCCGCAGTGCCAAGAGAGATAACTGAGAAATCCCTTAAGGAATTATCCCAACTCCTGAATATCCCTGATTCTATTATAAGGGATAGATTAAAGCTTGCAGTTAAACCCCAGAGAGGGGTAAGGATTGCCCAGGATGTAGACTTCTCAATGATAGCAAAGGTAGCGGAGAGGATGAGAGAATTGAGGGGTGTATTTTTTGAAGTGGAACCCTGGCGAAAGTATTTCTTTGCCGATACTATCTGCCATCTTATAGGATACTTGAGAGAGATAAATAGAGAGGAGTTAGAAAAATTGAAGGGTTATAGACCAGGGGATTATATAGGAAGGGCAGGTATAGAGGCAGTTTATGAGAATTATCTTAGAGGAAGGAATGGGATAAAATATATAGAGGTAGATGCCTTAGGTAGGGAGCTGGGTGAACTCTCAGATAAGAGGGCGACTCCTCCTCAGGCAGGTTTTGACCTCTTCTTAACCTTGGATATCAATCTCCAGAGGTTAGCCTCTAAATTGTTATCACCCTATGAGAGGGGAGCAGTAGTGGCTATAGACCCCTCTACAGGTGGTATCCTGTGTCTCTATTCAAAACCAGGGTTTGACCCAAACCTCTTTGGCAAACTTACCCCTTCAGGATGGCAGGAACTTAAGAGTTCCAAGGGTTCCCCATTCTATAATAGAGCTATAATGGCTTCCTATCCACCGGGTTCAACCATTAAACCCATCGTCGCACTTGCAGCCTTAAGAAAGGGTGTCTCTGACAGCAACTTCCTCCCCTGCCGGGGCTATTATCTATTCGGAGGGAGAAAATTCAAATGCTGGGGTGTGCATGGGAAATCGGACCTCAAGCGTGGTATTGCCTATTCCTGCGATGTCTATTTCTATCAGTTGGGGTTATCCACAGGACTGGATGAACTGAGCCGCACCGCACTGGAGTTTGGGTTTGGTAGTCCTACAGGTATAGACCTCCCTGGAGAAAACAGGGGCTTTGTTCCTACCAAGGCATGGTATATTGCCCATTATAAGGGCAATAGATGGCCCAGAGGTGTGGTTCTCAATCTTTCTATTGGTCAGGGTGAAATGCTTGTAACCCCTTTGCAACTTGCCCTATCCTATACAGCCATAGCAAACAATGGATACTTCTATACCCCCCACCTCCTGGATAGAATAGAGAAGGAGGGTGAGGTAATCGTTAAATACCATCCTCAGAAAGAGAGGATAGGGATAAAAAAGGATGCCTTTAAGATAGTGAGGGATGCCCTTTTGGCTGCAGTGGAATGGGGAACAGGAAAATCTGCAAGGGTCTGGGGGGTCAAAGTATGTGGGAAGACAGGGACAGCCCAGAACCCTCATGGAAAGGACCATGCCTGGTTTGTAGGTTATGCCCCTGCTGATAACCCAAAGATCGTTGTCTGTGTCCTTATAGAGAATATAGGGTCTGGTGGAAAATTCGCGGCTCCTGTAGCAAGGGAGATAATCAGGGAGTATCTGGGAGTGAAACCAAAAGAGCCAGAGATTGTGGATACCTTAAATATCAATGAATAGGAGGATAGACCCTGTAGTAATTATCATCCCCATCCTTCTCTGTGGTGCCGGTCTTCTCATAATCTATGGCAATGGAAGTGCACCCTTCTTCCGACAGCAACTGATATGGCTTGGGATAAGTCTGCTGGTCTTTCTCTCTTTCCTCTTAATCTCTCCAAGAATCCTCTATGCCTGGGCTTACCCTTTCTATCTCCTCACCATTATCTCTCTAATTCTTGTCCTGTTTGTAGCTGATAAGAGTCCAAAGAGGTGGCTCCATTTGGGATGGTTCAATTTTCAACCCTCGGAGTTGATGAAATTTGGTTATATACTCGTATTATCCAAGTATCTATCCCTTCAGAAAAAGATAAGGCTGAGGTTTAAATCTTTAATCATACCCATTCTTCTCACCCTTATCCCTATGGGACTCATCCTTGCAGAACCAAATCTTGGGACAGCTATTATCTTCCTACCCATCTTTGCAGGTCTACTCTATTTAAAAGGGCTGAGACCTCTCCATCTATTCATCCTCTTCTCCCCTCTCTTCAGTATAGTTGCTGCCCTATCCCTCCCTTCCTGGATTCTCTATATGGTGGTTCTCTCTCTCCTCCTCTTCTTAAAATCCAGTATAGGCTCAACCCTATCTACCATAGGTCTCAACTCCATCACAGGTCTCTTAACCCCTGTTACCTGGTCTATGCTCCATGGTTATCAGAGAGAGAGGGTCTTGGGGTTCTTCTCTCCATGGATAGACCCAAAGGGTGTATCCTGGCAGGTTATCCAGTCAAAGATAGCTCTGGGTTCTGGGAGATTCTTTGGTAAGGGACTCTTTTCAGCCACTCAGGCAAAGCTGGAGTTTTTACCAAATGCACACACAGACTTCATCTTTGCTACCCTTGGGGAGGAGTTTGGATTTATTGGATGCTTATCAGTCATAGCCCTTTTCCTTATCTTCCTATCAAAGATGATATCCGAGACTATCCATACAAGAGAGGAGTTCTCCTCTCTATATATCTGGGGATTTGTTATCCTCATCTCCTGGGAGGTATTCTTCAATATCGCTATGACCTTAGGAATTATGCCTGTAGCAGGTATCCCTCTCCCCTTTATGAGTTATGGAGGCTCATCCCTATTAGTCAACTTTGCTATGCTCGGTTTTGCCTTGAACCTCCTAAGATACAGGTATTGATTATGCGAGTTATCTTAGCCTCTAAATCACCCCGCAGGATTGAACTGTTGAAAATCCTCTTAGATAGATTTGAAGTTGTCCCCAGTGATGTAAAAGAGTCAGAGGTCTATGAGAAAGAACCTGTAAAATTTGCTAAAAGGGTTGCCCTCCTTAAGGCAGAAAGGGTATCTAAGGGATTAAAGGGAGGGATAGTGATTGGTGCCGATACCATCGTGGTCCTGAATGGAGAGATTCTTGAAAAGCCAAAAAATAGAGAAGAGGCTATCTCTATGCTCTTTAAATTGAGTAAAAGGGAGCATAAGGTTATAACAGCCATAGCTATTGTCAATACAGAGAGGAATGAGGTCTATATAGATTATGAGAAGACCCTTGTGAAGATGAGGAGGATAGATAGAGGAGAGGTAGATTCTTACATAAAGAGTGATGAGTGGAGAGATAAGGCAGGAGGTTATGGGATTCAGGGTCAGGCAGGAGGTTTTGTGGAGTATATAAAAGGGGACTACTTCAATGTAGTAGGCTTGCCATTGAGAAGATTGAGGAGGCTTCTCTATAATGCAGGATATTATAGAAATTGAGATAGAAGACTTTGCCTATGGAAAGGGGGAAGGGGTAGGGAGGGTTGATAACTATGTAGTCTTTGTGCCCTGGACTGTCTTAAAGGATAGAGTAAGAGTGAGACTAAAGAGGAAGAGGGCATCCTATGCAGATGGAGAACTCATAGAAATAGTAAAAGAATCCCCTTATAGAGTTCCCCCTAAATGTGATGCCTTCACCAAGTGTGGGGGATGCAACCTCCAGAATCTCTCCTACCAGAAACAACTTGAGCTAAAGGAGCATCAGGTTATTGAGTCTTTCAAAAGGATAGGTCATATAGAGATAGAAGACCTCCTGCCCATCATTCCATCTCCTAAGCAGTGGTTCTACAGAAATAAGATGGAGTTCTGCTTCGGAGGCTCTAACTCCCAGCTCTTATTAGGACTCCACCCCAAGGGCTCTTACAAGGAGGTGGTAAACCTTAAGGGTTGCTATATCTTCTCCCCTCACACCGGAATTATATTAGAGACGGTCAAGGAGTTTTTAAAGGGTATACCTCCTTATAACCCTATCTCTCATAAAGGGGTTCTTAGGCATTTAGTGATAAGGGAAGCGAAATTCACAGAGGAGATTATGATAAATCTTGTAACCTCTGAATGGATAGAGGATATGAAAAAACTCGCAGATATGCTTAAAGAGAAGGTCCCAAATATCAGGACTATCCTCTGGACCCGGAATAGGAGGATATCTGATGCTGTAATACCTGAGGAAGAAAAGGTAATAACAGGGGACGGCTATATTACAGAATGTATAGATGACCTCCTTTTCAAGATTACTCCGTGGAGTTTCTTTCAACCCAACTCTTACATTACCCCCATCCTTTATAAAAGGGTTATTGACCTTATGAAGGATAACAGATTTATCTTAGACCTCTTTTCAGGTTCTGGAGGGATAAGTCTGTTCCTCGCAAGAGAAGGGAAGAGGGTTATAGGTATAGATATGAATAAGGAATGTGTGAAGAGTGCGGTGGAGAGTATGAGAATGAATAAGATTGAGGGTTGTGAGTTCATACAGGGTGATGTGAGAAAGGTATTATATGAGAGAAGGAGGGAGTGGAAAGGAAGAGTAGATGGTATAGTTGTAGACCCACCGAGGACAGGACTATCAAAAAAGGTAATAAAGAGATTAGCAGAGTTGAAGGCTCAAAGGGTTGTCTATATATCCTGTAACCCCTCAACCCTGGCAAGAGATGCAGCCCTACTTAGAGAGCAGGGTTACAGGGTAGAGAAGGTTCAGCCTCTTGATATGTTTCCCCATACCCATCATATAGAACTATTAGCCCTATTATCCTATGAGTAGAATTCTATCTCTCTTAGGGCTTCTCCTCTTATCAGGATGCTTCCCAAGGAGTGGATATAAGACCTTGGAAAGGATAGCAGAAGAGGAGAAGGGGGAGAAGAGAAGGGAAGAGAAGAAAGAAGAGAAAGCAAAGGGGAGACTCTTTATCATCACTCACCCATCCTTTGCTGATATCTATATAGATGAAATATATGAGGGTAAGAGTCCATTGGAGACAGAACTCGAGGTAGGTAGTCATAGAATAAAGGCAGAACTTGAGGGTTATTATCCAGCATTTGCTACTGTATGGGTAGACTCAGGAGTAAAGCTCAACTACTATTTCAGTTTAGAGAGGATAGAGTATGGAGAGATTGAGATAAGATGCAATGTTGATAGTGCAAAGGTCTATATTGATGGAAAATACAGAGGGATGGCACCAGGAATAATTAGAAGGGTTCCTATCCATAGTAACTTATTGGAAGTGAAGAAATTTGGTTATCAGCCCTTTATTCTCTCACTATCCCTGAAAGAGGGTGAGAGGCTAACTCTAAATATAAAACTTAAGTTAGAGTCCTTAAGGATTGAGGAGTTAAGGGTAAAACCGTCTGTCCTTGCTCCAGAATCTCCCCCTTTTGCCAGAGCCCCAACCATTATCCTGAGACTATCAAAACCTGCAAAAGTGGGGATAAAAATCTTGGATGAGATAGAAGGGAAGGAATATAGTCTATTTAAGGAGAGAACCATTAAAAGGGAAATATCAAGATTCAGATGGAAGCCAGAAAGAATAGAAGGGGGTGACATCTACAGAGTTATTGCCACAGCAGAAGACTCTCTTAAAAGGGTAGAAAAAGAGACTATTATAAGAGTAAACCCCTTTACAAGATGGAGGAGTGGAGAAGGGATAGATGGCTCCCCTGGTCTTCTCCTATCTCCTATAGCAAGGACCATAGGCACAACAACCTTAGGAATCTCTGGAAGGTCTCTATTCACCCAGGCTACAGATGATGGGAATCCTATTATAAATCTTATCTCTTCAATATCTCTCATAGGTTCTCTTAAAGAGAATACAGAACTGAGGCTATCTTATCTCAATCTCACTATTCCACCCTGTCCTGCTACAGATACATCCTGGGTGAGTAATTCCTTATTTGGATTCTCCCTTCATCAGGTATTATTTAAAAATTCTCTATTCGGCTCCTTTGCAACAGGAATGGGTTTTAATATAGGCAATATCAAATCCTATGGTCTTAGAGGCTGGAGGGGCTATCTTGTATATTCTAAGGATATCCTTCCTATCTCCATTCATATAGCAGGAGGAATAAAATCAGAGATAAAAGAGGATTCTCTCTATTTAAGACCGCAGTTAAAAGGAGGGGTAGAGGTTCCCTTAGGGAAGCATCTCCTTTTTGAATTGAGTGGGAATCGTTCTTATGAAAGACTATTCTTAGGGTTAGAATTAAAATACCTAATCCCTTCCTATCCTCTAAATTTTGGTTTTACCGTTCTTGGATATACAGAGGAGAGAGGGGAGTATCTGTTATTCTATGGTCTTGGGATTGAGGCTCAATGGTTCCGTTAAATCTACTATGCAAAAATTCCTTCGTGTCATTGCAAGCCCTATACCTTACTCCTTCACCGGGAATATGGAGTAACTACCTGTAGGGATAAGAAGTCTCCTTGTCTTCTCCTCAACCACTCTGGCAATCTCTGCAGGATGTCCTGTAGCCTCAATCACTACCCTACTCTTAATATATAGAGAATTTCAAAGTCCAATAGTGTTATTCAGTGTTCACACTAAGCTATCTTGACAACCCAATAAAAGGTTATATTCTTTTAAAAAGGGGGTGAGGATGGACTCAAAGGTAAAAATCTGGTCTATAATAGAAGGAGTTTTTATCCTATTCCTCCCACTAAGAGGGGCTTTCAATCCAGACTCAGTAAATATGAGACTTGTAGGAAATTGGCCTTTTGGCACCTTCTTCGTTGTGACTCAGGATTCATCCAGAAATCTCGCCTTTGTAGGCTCAGGGGGTGGAGTCTATATTCTTCAAGTCTCGGACCCTTCTAACCCTACAAAACTGAGTGAGAGGATTCATACCTCTGGATATGTCTATGGACTCTTCTATTCCCATAACCGTCTCTATATAGCAGCCACCTTAGAGGGTCTTGAGATATGGGATGTTACCAACCCTCTTATACCAAAAAAACTGGGATACTCCTTTATTCCAGATGCCTCTGATGTATTTGTCCTAAGTAATTATGCCTATGTAATTGCAGGCAGGGCAGGATTATGGGTTGTGGATGTCTCTAATCCCAAAAAACCTGTAAAGGTAGGGCACTGTAATATACCAGAGATTGGTTTGAGCATCTTTGTTAAAGGAGATTATGCCTACATAGCCAATTGGAAGGGATTAGAAATTGTGGATGTTTCCAACCCGAAAAAACCTGTAAGTATAGGTCGATGTGCTACAATCGGTTCTGCATCAGATGTCTTTATTTCTAATAATTATGCCTATATAGCAGACTTAGAGGCAGGGCTACGCATTATAGATATCAAAAATCCTAAAAACCCTGTAGAGGTGGGATACTATGATACCCCAGACTCTACCTTGGGGGTCTTTGTTTATGATACCCTTGCCTATCTTGCAGATTTCTCTGGGGGTTTAAGAATTATAAAGGTATCTGACCCTCTTAACCCTATGGAAATAGGTCATTGTGGTTCAATAGGTTTTACCAGAAGTGTATCTGTCTCTAATAACTATGTCTATATAACATCTGCTGGCACTGGGATAGGGTTCCATATCATAGATGCTCAAGACCCAACCAACCCATCTGTTGTAGGAAATTATCCAGCGCCTGGTTGGACAGAGGGTATCTCTGTCTCTAATAACTATGCCTATCTGACAGATAGAATAGGGTTAAGGGTTATAGACATCTCAACTCCTCACATACCTATGGAGGCAGGATATTATCCTATCAGTGGCGCTCTAAATGTCTCTGTTTCTAATGATTATGCTTATGTAGCAGATGGAGGAGGAGGGTTGAAGATAATAGATGTCAAGAACCCCTCAGACCTCTCTCTGATAGGTTCCTATGATACACCAGGAACTACTTATGATGTGGCTATCCTAAATAATTATGCCTATATTGCAGATGGACCGGCAGGGATGAGAATCATAGACATATCCAATCCTCAAGAACCTGTGGAGCTTGGCTCTTACGATACTCCTGGCTCTGCTGTAGATATCTATGTCTTAGGCAACTATGCCTATATTGCAGACTCAGACTCAGGACTAAGGGTTATAGATATCTCTGACCCCCAGAACCCCTTTGAGATAGGCTCCTATCAAACCCAGGATAGAGCCCTTGGTATCTTTGCCAGGGAGGGTTATGCCTATGTAGCAAGCGGAGGTGGTGGGTTACAGGTAATAGATGTCAAAAATCCTTCAAACCCTTCTAATGCAGGCTACTACCTTACACCTGATACTGCTTATGCTGTCTTTGTGTCTGAGGATTATGCCTATGTGGCATCTCATGAAAAAGGGGTAAGGCTTATTAATATCTCTAACCCTCCCACCTTGTCTGAAGCAGGATACTATGACAGTCCGGGTTGGGCTCATAATATCTCTGTTTTGGGTCGCTATGCCTATATAGCAGATGGCTATACAGGATTGCAAATATATGAAAACCTGCTATCAAAGGCTATAAAAGAGGAGAGAGAGTCAATACCTCCAATACTTGAGGTAGAGAATCCCTTTGGAGATAAACTCTCCTTAGAACTCTCCCTTCCCAATTCTATAGAGATAAAAATCTCCCTTTATGATATCCTGGGAAGAAAGTTGAAGAATCTTTTTGAAAAAGTCTTGAGGCAGGGAAACCATAAATTGGAGATAAGGATAGGTAGCTTGAATCCAGGTGTTTACTTCTTGAGTATCCAAATAGGAAGAGATAGAATCACCAGAAAGATAGTGAAATTATCTTAATTCATTAGCGGTGGCTTGGTAAATGGGGCACCAGTATCAATAAGAAATCCCTCAAACTATATCTTGACAAATTGTATTAGTGTCCTATAATAGTAATACAGTGAGATTTGATACATCAAGACCCATATTCCTCCAGATAATGGAGGAGGTAAAGAGGAGGGTTATAAGGGGAGATTTTAAGTCTGGTGAGAGAGCCCCCTCTGTAAGGGAGCTTGCCAAAATCTTGAAGGTGAATCCCAATACCGTTGCCAAGGCATATTATGAATTGGAGAGGGAGGGTCTCCTCTTTACCAAGAGGGGGCAGGGGACATTTATTACTCAGGATAAGAGAGTCTTAAATAGAGAGAGGGAGAGGATGGTGAGGGGGGCTATAAAAAAACTCTTAAAAGAGCTCAAGGGCTTAGGGATAGATAAAGATGAGATAGAAGGGATAATAAGGGAGGAGATATGGAGGCTATAACTGTAAGAGACCTCTATAAGAGGTTTCCAGGGGTGGAGGCAATCAAAAAGATATGTTTAAAAATAGAAGAGGGGAGGTGTGTGGGATTATTAGGACCCAATGGGAGTGGAAAGTCTACCCTTTTGAAGATTATCGCAGGACTCCAGAGACCAACAAAGGGGAAGGTGCTCATATATGGAGAGTCTCCCTCTCATAAGACCAGAAGGTTTATTGCCCTTCTCCCAGAAGAGGATGCCCTATACAGAGGGATGAGGGTGAGGGAGATTATAGACTTCTGTAAGGATATATACCCTGAGTGGAGAGAAGCCTTAAGTGAGGACCTCCTCGGCTTCCTTAAGATTCCAGAGGGGTCAAAGATAGGAAACCTCTCCCGGGGTTTCAGGGCAAGGCTCAAGCTCCTCTTAGCCCTCTCATCAGGTGCAAGGATAATCCTCCTGGATGACCCTTTTATGGGGATAGACCCATCCTCAAGAAAGCATATTGCAGATACCCTCTATAATTACTGGAAACCAGGTGTCCAGACCCTATTCATATCCACCCATATAATTGGAGAGATAGAGTCTCTATTTGATTATGTCTACTTCTTAAGAGAAGGTGAGATTATTCTTCAAGGAGAGGCGGATGACTTGAGAAAGAGATACAAGAAGTCCATAGATGGGATAGCAAGGGAGGAGATATGACTGCGTTGTTTAAAAAGGAGCTTAAGGAGGAGAGGGGATGGATAATGGGAGGGGTCCTCTCTATCCTGGCTCTTGAGGTCTTCCTATATACAAGGATAGGGGTCTGGGAGAAGGGAATAGCATCTGGGGTTTCTCTTCTCCCTCTCATAGCCATCCCCTTACTCTCCCTTATAAGAGGCTACCGGAGTTTCAAAAGAGAATGGGATACTACCTCGGCTATCTTCCTTTTAAGCCTTCCTGTGAATAGGTTCTATATTTTTCTTGCCAAGACCCTTCCGATTATCATTCTCTCTTTCCTCCTCACCTTCTGCACCACTCTCCCCTTTCTGGTAATCATCCATAAGGAACTGAAGTCTATTCCTATAAACTACTTTATCTTGAGGGTGATAGAACTCTCCCTTTTATACGGTCTCATCTCGATCTCCCTTGGTATGGTCTCGCTCTCTTCTTATATCTTTTCCAGATGTGTCCGCCGCCTGCGAACACTGCTCGGTTTCTTCTCCTTCTTCCTATTCTTCTATCTCTATTTCAAACTCTCATCCCTATTGGGCTCTCTCCCCTCTGGAAAGGTGAGAATAGAAGTAACCCCCAAAGCTGAGAATGTGACTATCGGTCTATCAGGGATCTGGATTCTTACAGTCTTAGCTCTCATCTTTTGGTTTTTAGCAGGTTATCTTTTAGAAAGGAGGGTAGAATGTTAATACTTTTTCTTCTATCTTCCATTATACATCAGGATACCACCTTAATCCTGAAGCCCACAGAGAAGGCTTTTAAGGTAAAGATTGTCCTAACAGGGGAGGTGAGTATCCTGAAGGGAAAATCTGGAAAGATAAGGATAAGGAGAGATTACCCAGATTCTCTAAAAGAGGAGTTCAAAATTATCTCTAAGAAAGGAGAGATAGATATAGGTTTCCTTCAAGATAGTGTAGAGATAGAAAACTATGAAATCAAAAAGGAGAAAGGCAAGTGGAAGGTAGGAATTGGAGGAGATACTGTAGGTAGATGCTGGAAAGATATAAAACCTCTAAAATTCAAAATATGGCTTCCTAAGGATATATCCCTAGATTTGAGAATATGGCTCGGTCAGAGCAAGAATGATATTGAACTGGGAGGTTTGAGGATAAAGAGGCTGGATTATAACCTGGGAATGGGAGAAGGGAAGGTAAGTTTTAAGAAAGAGAACAGAGAGACAATGGATAATGCTTACTTCAATATTTTTGGGGCAAAACTCAAGATAGAGAAGCTGGGAAATGCAAATTCTGAAAAGGTGGAGATAAATGGAGGTGTAGCTAAATTGAAACTGGACCTCGGAGGAAAATGGAAGAAAGAATCTGAAATAGAACTCTCCTTTGCCCTCGGAAATGTAGGGATAAAAGCACCAAAGGAACTAAAAATAGCTACAGAAAAAGAAGGGATTGTAAACTTAGACTTTCCAAAATTATCATCAAAGGACCCAAGAGTGAGACTGTGCCTTAAGGGTGCATTCAACCTCTTGGACTTTGAGAGATATTAGGAGGTGGGTATGTTGATACTCTTTTTAATAGGTCTTACCATAAACATCCCTGGTGAGATTAGAACCATAGATATTGATGCTTATGGGGATGTGGAGGTGAGCTTTATAGAGAAAGGGGTGATAACCCTTGAGAACGGAACTGTGGGCAAAAGAGGAGATACCCTCGTCATCTTCTCCGCAAGGCTCTTCTCTCCAAAGACCCTCAAATTATCTCTACCCCTTGGCTCCCCCTCTACTATCCATACCTTTACAGGTGGTGTAAAACTCTGGTTTGGGAGCACAGCCAAGCCCTTCTTAGATACCATCTCTATTGAGAGGGTCATTCCGGAATCATTACCCTTTATAAGGGTGAAGGCACGAAAGGATATAGAGGTGAGAGGAGAAGAGGGGTTCTTCCCCTGTGTTAGGTTGAGTCTTCGTACTTTCGGAGATGCGGATATCTATTTCACCCCAGAAGGGAAGGTAGAGATAAGAGGTACTACCGGAGATATAACCATCTCAGGTTCTAAAGAGAGGGCTTTAAGGGAGACGAGCTATAACATCTTCACCTTCACAGGGGATATCTATATAAGAAATCTAATCGCAGAGGAGGTAGAGGCACGCACTACATCAGGGGATATACATCTTGAGATTGAAGAGGTGCCAGAAGAAGCAAAGGGGTTCAAATACAGACTCTCAAGTATGAGTGGAGAGATAGAGAGCAAAGCGCCTGAAGGGATAGAGGTGGAAAAGGAGAAATACCATCTTAAAAAGCTTCCAAAAATTCCTGAGATACCAGAGCTTCCAGAAATCCCCAAACTTCCAGAAATTCCTGAGATACCAGAGGGTTTAAAAAAGAAACCTAAGGAGATCTCAGTAAGGTTTGTTCTGACTTCTAAGCCTTCACTACTTCCTCACCTCTTCTATCCCTGGGACTATAATAGAGTAGAGGGATGGGTTCTTGGTCTATCTCTACCTGCAGGAGATAAAGATGGATGGTTACACACAGGATTCGGTTATGGCTTTACATCAAAGAGATGGAGACTCTGGTTGAAACTGGGGAAGATGTTCTTTCAAAACAGGATAGGAATTGGAGGTAAGGTCTTCTCTACTACTATGACTGAGGATAGATGGAAGATAGGAGATATGGAGAACGGTCTATTCTCTCTACTATTTCGTCAGGATAGGAGAGACTATTATAGAGAAAAGGGTATGAGATTCTCCCTATATTTCAATCCTGTCCAATTTCTGAGTATCACCCCTTCTTTTGAGACTGGAGAGATATCAGGCTTTGAGAAAAAGGCGCGCTTTGCAATCCTTCCCCTGCACGATAGCTTTCCTGATAATCCGAGAATAGAAGAGGGTGATATAAGCCTCCTTGATATAGGCTTTTGGCTGGGCTCAAAAGGAATCTCTTTAGAAGGGAAATTTCAAGACTCCAAGGACTTTGGAGAGAGCCATTGGAAGTTCTACAGGCTCTTCCTTCTCTCTAAATTCTCAAAAGAGCTCTACCGTTCAAGACTCTTTGTAAGGTTTGTTCTGGGTTATTCCCCAGATAGCCTTGAGAGACCCTTCAGATTCACGATTGGTGGGATAGGGACCCTCCCTGGATACGAATACTCAGAGTTTGAGGGAAACTCTATGGCTCTATTAAATCTTGATTACATCATCAACTTTGGGAAGTTTGATGGGATTCTCTTCTTTGATACAGGTTCATCTCCCTGGAATGGTTTTGGTAGTCTTAAGAGCGATGCAGGGATAGGAATAGGGATATGGAGAGTCTCCTTCAGAGCTGTGAAATCTCTTGAAAAAGAGGAGAAAAAGATGAAACTCTTCTTAAGGTTCAAACAGAGATTCTGAGATGCTTGCACTCCTTCTATCTCTTTTCAGTGTTATCATAATAGAGGGGGATATAAAAGGGGTCTGGCTCCATATCTCCCCGTCTGAGACCCTCTCCCTTAATGGGAAGGGGATAGAGAGTATAACAAAACAGGATAGCACCTTCATCCATCTTGAGTTGTCTGTAAAGATGGGAGGATTCCTGATAGATTTGAGAGAAACCCAGGAAAATCTCAGAAAATGCAGGATACATAGCTTCTTATCAACAGGAGAGATAGACGGTTATTAGCTATTAGTGTTATTTCTCCTCTTTTCTATCTCACTCTCACTCCACCCTTTATAGTAAAGAGACTGGTAGAGCCATTGCCTGAAATCAGAGAGAAGGAGGCTTCGGCATAAGGCTTTATAGGGGAGCCGATAATCTTAAACTCCAGTCCGCCACCTACACTGAAGTTTGAAAGGGCATACCCATAGGAGTACCCTCCGCCTCCAATATACCAGAGACTTCCAAACCCATAGATATTGAATCCTGGATTGGGGAAGAAGAGCATAAGGTCAAAACCGTCTCCTGTCCCCAGGAATAGATAGTTTTTCCCACCTGAGAATCCCAGTTCTATAAAGGTCGTTCGGGCATAGATGTTCCTGTAAACTTTGAGCAAAACTCCACTATATAGGGAAAAGGCATTTTCTCCTTCCTGAAATCTCATCCCTGCTCCGCCCTCCAGTCCAAAGGGAAGCCTTGCTCCCCATAGCAGGGTGACTATACCTATCAATCCTATTACTCTCCTCATAGATACCTCCTTTAATAAGATTATAATTCTATATAAACTTATGTCAAGTGTATCAAGAGTGTAAACCTGACCCCTTTCAACTTTTTAACGGTTTGAGCGTGTCTGAAATCCGCCGAAGGCAGATTTAGTAGAGGTGCATAGCACTGTAATCAGATACGCTCTGTTAGGCGAAGTTTTTATGATTCACCTTCTTCATCCATTTCCCCATATTGTGGAGGAGACTTCCCAACAGACTCTACAACTAATGGATATTCTGCACCCTCTTCAGGCAATTCTATTCCTTTGAGTTCAACGATAAAATGCCACTTATCGCCATAATCAAAGAGAAACAACATCTTCTTTTTGATCTTATCGAAAACTTTGTTTATCTTCGTTCTTTTTACACCCTTAAATTCACTCTCTTCTCCTATATCAGCAAACAATTCATACCCTTCCGTCGATTCGGTCCATCTTTTTATATTATTATAAAACCCGAAAGCATGGTCGAAATAAAAGTCGAAACTATCCACGATGGCTTCTGCTAAGTTGTAGAGTGTAAATCCTTCTGGAATTGCCAAAATTCTATAAGGCATCCCTCTAATATGCCCATACCAATCGCTCAGTGTTGCCTTAATCAGGTATATCTTTTCGCCTTGTTTTGCTTTGCGTTTCTTCATGTAATCACCTCCTGTTGCTTATCATTTAAAAATTTCGCTTAACATCTGGCAGATAAAAAAAGTTGCCGAAGGC
>CAZWJY010000006.1:0-21332 GCA_964634335.1 uncultured bacterium | reverse complement strand
GGCTTTAACCGCAGAGAGGAGAGAAAATCACAAATTTAAACCACAGAGATAGCAGAGGAAACAGAGACAATCACGGATTTTTGACCACAGAGAGAGCAACAGAAACTTTCAACCTTACCTCTCTCCTTGACATAAGAACTATTTGGCTTATTATAAATTATGGAGGTTCTGCAGGAAAGAGAGGTTAGACTTAAAAAGGCGAAGAGTCTTAAAGATAAGGGTATCCCTCTCTATCCCTATAACTTCTCCAGAACCCATACCATTAGAGAGGTCCTGGAAGATTTTGATGAACTCTCATCCTCTAAAAGGACTGTGAAGATAGCAGGGAGGATGGGTTCAAAGAGAAAGCACGGAAAGACCCTGTTCTCTGACCTTTACGATGCCTCAGGAAAGATTCAACTCTACTTTAGAAGAGATATGCTGAAGGAGAACTTTGACCTGTTAGCCCTTCTGGATACCGGTGATTTCTTAGGGGTGGAGGGAGAGGTTTTTAGGACAAAGACTGAGGAGCCTACCCTTTTAGTAAGCTCTTTTAAACTATTGGGAAAATCTCTACGCCCCCTCCCTGAAAAGTGGCATGGGTTAAAGGATACTGAGACCAGATACCGTCAGAGATATCTGGACATCCTTTCAAATCCACATTCAAGAGAGATATTTCTTATAAGAACAAAAATGATAGATGCTATTAGGAGTTTTCTAAATGAGAGGGGCTTCTTAGAAGTGGAGACACCTATCCTTCAACCCCTTTATGGTGGTGCTATGGCTAAGCCCTTTAAGACATGGTATGAGGCTCTTCAACAGGAGATGTTCCTGCGAATTGCAGATGAGCTCTATCTAAAGAGACTTCTGGTAGGTGGGTTTGAGAAGGTCTATGAGATAGCAAAGGACTTTAGAAATGAGGGGCTTGATAGATTCCATAACCCTGAGTTTACCCAGATAGAACTCTACGAGGCTTATAAGGACTATGAGGAATTGATGGAATTTACCCAGGACCTCTTCCTCTATATTACCAGAACCCTTTTTAAGGACTCCAAGATTATATACCAGGGTTATGAGGTAGATTTCTCAAAACCCTGGAGAAGGCTTCCTTTCTTAGATACTCTTGAGGATAAGACAGGAGTAAAAGGGATTCTCAATCTCCCTACAGATGAGCTAAAAGGGATAGCAGAGAGGTTTGGTATAGAAGTCTCAGAATCTATTACAAAGCCAAAACTCTTAGATAAACTCTTCTCTTCTCTTATTCAGGAGAAGATAAAGGAGCCTACTTTTGTGATAGACCATCCAAAACTCCTCTCACCCCTGGCAAAGGTTCATAGAAGAGACCCCAGACTTGTAGAGAGGTTTGAGATAATTATCTGTGGAATGGAGATCGGGAATGCCTTTTCTGAGCTCAATGACCCTATAGACCAGAGGGAGAGGTTTGAGGAACAGATAAGGTTGAGGGAGGAGTATACGGTGATGGATGAGGATTTTATAGAAGCTTTAGAGTATGGTATGCCACCTTGTGCAGGATTAGGGCTTGGTATAGATAGGATGGTTATGCTCTTTACTGACTCTCCATCCATAAGAGAGGTTATCCTCTTCCCCCACTTAAGGAGCAAAGATGCTTGAGTCTTTTATTGCTAAGAGATACTTAAAGGCAAGAAGGGAAGGATTTCTCTCTGTGATATCCATCATTGCCATTTTGGGAGTAGTTGTAGGTGTAGCAGCCATCATCGTTGTTCTATCAGTAATGAACGGTTTCCATACAGAGCTCCAGCATAGAATCCTTGGTGTCACACCCCATATAATTGTAACCAAATACTATAATAAACCCATAAAAGATTATAGACCACTGGTGTCTAAATTGAATCAATTCAAAGAGATAGAAAATGCTGCACCCTTTATCTATGCAAAGACCTTTATTAAATCAGAGAGGGGGGCTGATGGAATCCTGGTCAGGGGAGTGGTGCCAGAGATGGAAGAGAGGATAACAGATATTTCAAAGAGTATAGTGGATGGAAGGTTCTCTTTTGAGAATAACGGTATAGTATTAGGGGTAGAACTTGCCCATAACCTCGGGGTATGGATTGGAGATGATGTGGTGGTGGCATCTCCCACAAGTTTTACCCCTACACCCTTTGGTAATATCCCAAAGTTTAAGAAGTATACTGTCCGAGGAATCTTTGACTCAGGGATGTTTGACTTCAATGCCTCCCTTGCTTACTTCTCCCTATCAGAACTCCAGTCCCTCTTAGGGATGGGTTCCTCAGTTACAGGAATAGAAGTGCGTGCCAAGGATATCTATAACGCCCCAAGGCTTGCAAAGAGGATTACCAAAACCCTTGGTTATCCCTTTAGAGCCCTGGACTGGATCAATTTGAATAAGAACCTCTTTGCTGCATTAAAGTTAGAGAAGGTAGTTACTTTTATTGTCCTCACCCTTATTGTCATTGTAGCAGCCTTTAACATCATTGCCACCCTTATTATGCTGGTGGTAAAGAAGACAAAGGAGATAGGAATCCTAAAAGCAATGGGGACTACATCAAATGAGATTAATAAGATATTTATCTCTGTAGGGCTCTTTATTGGTATTATCGGAACCTCCATAGGAGCAGGGCTCGGGTTTCTTATCTCCTGGCTTTTAAACAAGTATCAATTTATTAAACTACCCGGAGATGTCTACTTCATAAGAAATCTACCAGTAAGGATGGAACTGAGTGACTTTATCATCATATGTGCAGCAGCCATCCTCATCTCCTTTATCGCCACAATCTATCCCGCACGCAAGGCAGCCCAGCTTCCACCAGTGGAGGCTATAAGATATGAGTAGAAAACCTATTTTGAAGGCTGTAAGGATAAAGAAGACCTTTGTTATGGGAGATGAGAGGTTAGAAGTGCTGAAAGGGATAGACCTGGAGATATTCCCAGGCGAAATAGTAGCTATAACAGGACCATCAGGTTCTGGTAAATCTACACTCTTACATATTCTTGGAACCCTGGATAAGCCTACAGAAGGGGAGGTCTATCTCAACTCCACCCCTCTAAATGGTCTTACAGAAGAAGAGCTGGCAGCTCTGCGTAATCAGAGGATAGGTTTCGTCTTTCAGTTTCATCACCTCTTGAGTGAATTTAATGTGGTGGAGAATGTAGCTATGCCTCTTCTGATAAGAGGAGAGGATAGGAAAGAAGCCTTTCTAAAAGCCGAGAAGAGACTGCAGGATGTAGGACTGAAGGGGAGATTGAGACATAAACCTGATGAACTCTCAGGGGGCGAGAAACAGAGGGTGGCTGTAGCCAGAGCCCTGATAACAGAGCCCCTGCTTATCCTCGCTGATGAGCCTACAGGTAATCTTGATAGCAGAGGGACCAGACTCCTCCTCCAATTATTTAAGGAACTTAGTAAAAAGACAGGGGTTTCCATTCTTGTGGTAACCCATAGTTCTGGAGTGGCAAGGATTGCCCACAGAAGATATAGATTAAAAGAAGGGAGGCTTGTATAAATGAGACTCTGTGATATATGTGGCAAGGAAGAGGCTATATTTACTATAACTGAGGTGGATAAGGAAGGAAAGACTAAGGAACTTCATCTCTGTCTGAGATGTGCTGAGAAGAAAGGACTCTTGGATAAAGACAAAATCTCTCTTGCAGAACTCTTCGCTCACCTATTGAAGGAGAGAGTAAGGGAAGAGGATAGAAAACTCTTGTGTTCTAACTGCGGTCTATCTTATGCAGACTTTAAGAAGAGAGGGAGATTGGGATGCGAGGAATGTTACACAGCCTTTGAGAGTAAACTTACAGGACTGATTAAGAGAATCCACGGCACTACCCTCCATACCGGAAAGATACCTTCTGTGAATCCTCAACCCTTAACAAGAGAGATAGAGATGAGGAAATTGAGGGAAAGATTGAAACAGGCTATAGATAGAGAGGAGTATGAAGAGGCAGCAAGGATAAGGGATGAGATGAAAAGGTTAGGAGTAGAAGATGTTTGAGAATATAGGAGACTGGCTATGTAAAGAAGGAGAATTCTCTGATATAGTCCTGTCAAGTAGGATAAGATTGGCGAGGAATATCAAGGGGTTCCCTTTTGCAATAAAGATGAAGGATAAAGATAGAGAGGAACTCTTAGAGATAGTAAAGAAGGCAGTGGAGAAAGTAGATATCTTAAGAGAGAGGGAGTATATTGATATCTCCAAAATTGACCCTGTAAAGGCTCAAGCTCTCCTTGAGCGTCATCTCGTCTCCCCTGATTTCCTCTCAGCTCGACACCCAAGGGGTGTCTTTGTATCTAAGGACCAGACCATATCCCTTATGGTGAATGAGGAGGACCATCTCAGATTCTCGGTCTTTGCCCCTGGACTTGGGTTTGATGTTGCTTACAAAAAGATAAATGAAATTGATGATGAGTTGAATAAATATCTGAATTATGCTTTCTCCAAAAGGCTTGGATACCTCACTGCCTGTCCTACAAATGTGGGGACAGGTCTTAGGGCATCAGTTCTTATTCATCTCCCAGGTCTTGTATTGACAAAAGAGATTGAGAAAGTATTGAAAGGGGTGATGCAGGTTGGATTATCTGTTAGAGGAATCTATGGAGAGGGAACAGAGACAAGGGGACACTTCTTCCAGATTGCAAACCAGGTAACTCTGGGTTTGTCCGAAACAGAGATTATTGAAAATATAAAAGGGATGGTAGTCCAGCTTGTAACCCTGGAAAGAAAGGCAAGGGACTTCTTTATGGAGAAGGCAAAAGTTGAATTGGAGGATAAGATATATAGGTCCTATGCCATATTGAGAAATGCAAGGGTTATTACCAGTGAGGAAGTGATAAATCTTACATCAGCTGTTAGATTGGGAATCGGATTGGGAATTATAAAGGATATAAATCTCAGGACTTTGAACGGAATCCTCATTCTATCCCAACCTGCCAACCTTCAGTTATATTACAAGAGAGTTATGAGTCCTCAGGAGAGGGATGTAAAGAGAGCAGAGTTTATAAGGGAGAGGTTGAATCATAGATATAAGAAAGGAGGGAGTCATGAGATTTAGAAAGATTAAGAAAAGGGATGGCAGGATAGTAAAATTTCAGCCTGAGAAGATTACAAATGCAATCGCTAAAGCAGGTGCAGCAACCGGTGAATTTGATGAAAGGATTGCAAAGAAATTGACCCTAAAAGTCCTGAATTTAGCTCAACTCTCGATCACTCATAAAATCCCTACTGTTGAGGAGATTCAGGATATTGTTGAGGAGATTCTGCTGACTTCTCCTTATCGCAAGACTGCTAAGGCATATATTCTCTATCGAGACCAGCATGCCAGAATTAGAGAGATTGCCAATAAAATGGATGTTGATTTAGTGGACCAGTATTTAGAAAAGATTGATTGGCAGGTCAACGAGAATAGCAATATGACCTTCTCTCTACAGGGGTTGAATAATTACATCTCCTCAGAAATTAGTAAGATATACTGGTTGAATAAAATCTATCCTCCGGAGATAAAGCGTGCCCATCTAAATGGTGACTTCCATATCCACGATTTAAATCTTCTCTCTGTCTATTGTGTTGGATGGGACCTCTTTGACTTATTGGTAGAGGGATTTAAAGGAGCACCTGGAAAGACAGAGAGTAGACCTGCCAAACATCTACGAAGTGCATTAGGGCAGATAGTCAATTTCTTTTATACTTTACAAGGAGAGGCTGCAGGGGCTCAGGCTTTCTCAAACTTTGATACCCTCTTAGCCCCTTTTATAAGATATGATGGATTAAGTTATCAAGAGGTCAAACAGGCTTTACAGGAATTTATCTTTAATGTAAATGTACCAACCAGGGTAGGATTCCAAACCCCTTTTACCAATGTTACCTTAGACCTGACTGTTCCCAGTTATTATGCTGACCAAGGGGTTGTTATTGGAGGGAAGATTCAAGACAAGACCTATAAGGATTTTCAAAAAGAGATGGACTTGTTTAATAAGGCTTTCTTAGAAGTAATGGCAGAAGGGGATGCTAAGGGTAGGGTATTCACCTTCCCTATCCCTACCTATAATATCACCAGGGATTTTGATTGGGAGAATCCTAATCTAAGGGGCTTATGGGAAATGACAGCCAAGTATGGAGTGCCCTACTTCTCCAATTTTATAAACTCCGATATGAAGCCAGAAGATGCAAGGTCTATGTGTTGTCGATTGAGGATAGATAATAGAGAGTTAGAGAAGAGAGGGGGTGGACTCTTTGGCTCTAATCCATTAACAGGTTCTATCGGTGTGGTTACAATCAATATGCCCAGAATCGGATTTCTATCAAAATCAGAAGAGGAATTTATGGAGAGATTGGAAAAGCTGATGATTTTGGCAAAAGAGAGCTTGGAGATAAAGAGAAAGGTTTTGGAGAAATTTACAGAGAATGACCTCTACCCTTATACAAAGTTCTATTTAAGAGGGATAAAGAAGAGATTTAACGAATATTGGAAAAATCATTTCTCAACCATCGGTCTTGTGGGGATGAATGAGGCGTGCTTAAACCTGTTTGGAGAGACTATCGCCTCTGATAGGTCCAGAACCTTTACATTAAAGGTATTAGACTTTATGAGAAATAAACTGATAGACTTTCAAAAGGAGACTGGAAATAATTATAATCTCGAAGCCACACCAGCTGAAGGGACATCATATAGGTTGGCAAAGATAGATAAAGAAAAGTATCCAGAGATAATCTGTGGGAATGAAGAGGCGTATAAGAAGGGAGCCGAACCTTTCTATACGAACTCCACTCAATTACCGGTAAATTTTACAGACGATATCTTTGAAGCCTTTGACCTGCAGGATGAAATTCAGGCAAAATACACCGGAGGGACTGTCTTACATATCTTTGCAGGTGAAAGGGTAAGAGACCCCAACGCTATTAAGGTTTTGGTCCGTAAAATCTGTGAGAATTACCATACACCCTACTTTACCTTTACACCGACTTTCAGTATATGTCCTACACACGGTTATCTATCAGGAGAGCAGAAAGTATGCCCAAGATGTGGTGCGCAGTGTGAGGTCTATTCCCGAGTGGTAGGCTACCTGCGTCCTGTAAACCAATGGAATAATGGTAAACAGGAGGAGTTTAAACTCAGAAAGCCATTTAAGACCTAAGTGTATGAAAGTTCTGAGTTATGATTATTGGTGGATTCCAGAGGTTTTCGCTAATAGATTATCCTGGTAAAATATGTGCTATCGTCTTTACCCAGGGGTGTAATTTCAGATGTCCTTACTGTCATAATCCAGAACTTATAAACCCTCAGGCTTCTCAAGGCTCCATATCTGAGGAAGAGATCCTCTCTTTTTTAAAAAAGCGTAAAGGAAAACTCGATGCTGTGGAGATAACTGGAGGTGAACCTACATTGCAATCAGACATAACTGAGTTCTTAGAAAAGGTTAAGGAGATGAACTTCTTAATTAAATTGGACTCAAATGGAAGTCATCCAGAAGTAATAGAGAAAATAGTTGAGTTAAAATTGGTGGACTATCTGGCAATGGATATAAAGGCACCTTTAAGAAGATATCAAGAGATTACAGGTTCTAATATCAATCCCCATACAATTAGACAGAGCATTGACTTGATTATGAATTCAGGATTGGACTATGAACTCAGAACAACTGTAGTGAAGTCACAAATCAGTGAAAGGGACCTCCTTGAGATAGGAAGATTGATAAAGGGTGCAAAGTTGTATATCTTACAAAGATTCGTCCCTTCAAAAACCTTGGATAGAAGATTCCTAAATGAGGTAACCTATTCTGATGAGGAATTTGAACATTTTAAGAAAATTTTGGAAGACTATGTTGTTAAGTGTGATGTGAGATAAAGGTTGGCTTTTAAAAACTGTGGAATGACCAGTTTATATAGCCTGCTTAACTCCTTCCTTGACTTCTCTTATTATTATGATAAATTAAAGACAAAAGGAGGTAGAATGGTTACTCTAAGAAAGGTAGGAGCAGTGGCTCTTCTCCTCTGCACATTCTCCAGTCTGAAGGCACAGAGGATGGTAGCAGGTTCTGGAGGTCCCAGGTTTACTATGACCTGGTTCAATATGGAGGATTTAAACAGCAGGTTCAAAGAGAATGGGATAGAGAGAATCCCTATGCCTCAGAGATATTTTGGTGGAGGAGGGAGTGGAATAGTAGGTGGGATTATCCTCGGTGGATGGGGATTTAATGGAGAAGAGATACTTAATGGAGATAGTGTAGATGTGAGAATCTCCTATGGTGGTGGATACTTTCAGCCTGGCTATATCCTTCCTCTACCCAAAAATCCTAATATTGGAATTGTCTTAGGAATAGGTAGCTACAGTAGCATCTTAGACTTTATCCCTCAGTCCTTAGAGGATATACCCTTTGATACCCTTCTCACTGATGAGGGTGCTAAGAGGATATCAAGGGTTACAGGGGATGGTCTATCTCTTGCTATTGGAGCCCAGATAAATCTGTTTCTGAAAAAGGGCTTCTTCTTTATAGGACCATCTGTTGAGGGTGGCTATATCTTTTCCAAACCATCCTGGAAATTATGGGATGGAAAGGGACTCGTTAATTTTCCAAAGCCAAAGCCTACAGGACCCTATCTGTCTTTAAGTCTTCTCTTTGGAGGGGGATTCTGACAGTTCTCCTGCTTTTAATCTTCCAGGCAACATCTCCAGTTATAATAAATGAAGTGATGGCTAATCCAGAAGGGAAGGAGACAGGGGCAGGTTCTCCTGGTGATAGGAACGAGTTTATAGAACTCTACAACAACTCCGAGACCCCGATAGACCTCTCAGGCTGGAAGTTTACAGATTTTGATGCTACGGATGAGATCCATGCCTGGACCGATACCCTGATATTAAAGAGATATCCTGATGTAAAGATAGGAACAACCCTTCTCTCCCCACATTCCTTTGCAGTTATCCTTGACCCTGAGTATACCTCTACTGATACTGTAGGAGGCTATTCCCAACCCTATGAGTTCCCTTCAGGGGTCTTAATTCTTACCATAGGAAACACTACCCTGGGCAATGGACTATCAAATAATGACCCTATCCTTCTCTACTCCCCTGATATGAGAGACAGTTCAAGTTTTGGAACACCTTTTGATGAGTCTGACTCTATCCCCACAGATGCTGGAGATGGTATATCCTGGGAGAGGGTCTCCCCAGATTCTCAGGATACAGATTATAACTGGGTGAGGTGTTTAGACCCTTCAGGTTCTACCCCTGGGAGAGAGAATAGCACCCTCTCTTATATTGATATAGGGATAGAAGACCTCTCTTTTTCACCTCCTCAGGGTAGACCTGAAACCCCGCTAAAAATATCAGGGAAGATAAAGAACTATGGCTATGTTCCTGTGGAGGAGTGGAGTCTGTTAGCCTTCGTGGATAGGAATTCTAATGGAGCGGAAGATGGAGGAGAGAGACTCTCCTATATTAAAGGGGGTCTGCTCCTACCCCAAAGGGATACAACCGTAGAGATAGGATGGGATAATCCTGAAAAGGGGATAAGGAATATATACTTGGTAGTCTCCTGTTCAGAGGATAGAAATTCTAACAATGATACTTTATATAAACCATATACTGTGTTTAAAACATCTGAGTATCTCATAATCAATCCAAACCCCTTCTCCCCTGATGGGGATGGGAGGGATGATACAACCTCTCTCCAGTATCTCCTCCCAGAGGCTGAAGGGACTCTTACCTTAATGGTATATGACCTCAAAGGGAGGTTGGTAAAGACTCTTTTGAATAATGAGAAGATAGAAAAGGAGAGGGGGTCAGTAAAATGGGATGGGAGAGGAGATAACAATAGAACCCTTCCCTTGGGTATGTATATTGTGCTTCTAAGATATAAGAAGGGAGGGAGGGTCTATACTCAGAAGAAGAGTGTAGTCCTGGCTAAGAGACTTTAAAGGAGGTTTTATGGAGTATATCTATCTCAAATCAGGAGAGGTTATAGAGGCAGAGATGACTGCAAAAACTATAAGAAACCCTAACCTTGTTCAGGCTAATGGATGTAAGATAAATGGGAAAGGTAAATATGACCTCTATATATCTGTTCAGGAGATAAAGTATATCTCTAATAAGAAGATAGAGGGTAAGGGCTAATGTAGGACTCTATCTTCTTCCATACCTCACACCAAAACTGAGTCTCAGGTGGGGGATTATCTCCTCATTGCCCTCCAGGACTCCCCCTATTTCACCAAAACCCCTTGTCAAAGGAGCTATTTTAAGGTTTAATCCACCACCCAATCTCAGACCATATCTCCCTTCACTATCTCGGGTATGGAATTCCATCCCTGCATAGAGGTAAGGGGTTGGATTGGAGAATCTGAGATTGTAAAGGACATCAAAGGACTCCTGATTAAAGGATAAGGAGTTCTCCTTCTCATGGACCTCAAGATTTATAAAATCAGCTCTCAGAGAGAAGTTTTTAGGAAGGGGGAATAATATCTCTCCTCCCACACCAAGATAGACCTCTTCTTTTTTTATATAGAGATTACCCTTTGCACCCAGGAGCAGGATAAGCTTTCTAATCCTGAGTCTTTCTGCAGAGGCAAGGCTTACACTTAAAACAACAAGCATAAGGAAGAGCTTTTTAATCATAAAACCTCCTTTCCACCATTTTAGCCAAAAATTTAAAAAGGGCAAGAAGGCAAAAGTAATGTCCCTACTTCGACCCCTGCCATTATGAGCCCGCCCTCTACGCTCCTCGCAATGACCATTAAAAGATTGATTGTAGATAAGTTTAAGCAGGTAAGGATTGACAAAAACCGGTCAGAAATCTATAATGGAGTGATGGTACCAATCACCTCCACAAGGATTCTGATAGTCCCCTTTGGAGATATCCGGAAAAGTATCCTGGATACTCTTGGTAATACGATTGGAGAGATATTTAATACCCAGGTAGAGATATATCAGGAACCCTTAGAAATTCCAAAGCAGGGGTTCTCAGAGAAGAGGGGGCAATATGATGTGGAATACTTCCTAAGGGAGCTTAAACCCCTACAAAGGGAAAAGGTTTTAGGGGTAGCAGATGTGGACCTTTATACCCCTGGACTCAACTTTATCTTTGGCTCAGCCTCACAGATTGGAGGGGATGTCTGCGTAATATCCATTACAAGACTACGCCAGGAGTTCTATGGGCTAAACCCCAATGATTCCCTATTCTTGGATAGGGTAAAGAAAGAGGCGGTTCATGAGCTTGGACATCTATATGGGCTTATGCATTGTCCTGACCCAGAGTGTGTGATGCACTTTTCCAATAGCCTATTGGACACAGATAGAAAATCCTACCACTTCTGTAAAAGATGCAGAGAGATTCTCTCCCTTCAAAGACCCTGACTCATTCAGCACCAGTTAAGGTTTAATCCAGGGTTTCTATATTTATCTCATTATTTGTATACACACAGATTGAGGCGGCTATCTTTATGGATTCCTCCACAACCTCTCTGGGTTCTAAATCTGCATATTTTAGAAGAGCCCTTGCAGCTGCAAGAGCATAAGGTCCACCAGAACCTATGGCTACAACCCCATCATCAGGCTCAATCACCTCACCTGAGCCAGAGATTATATAAGAGTGCTCCCTATCCAGGACTGCAAGAAGAGCCTCAAGCCTTCTGAGGACCTTATCTGTTCTCCAATCCTTTGCCAGCTCTACTACTGCCCTTGGAAGGTTTCCTCTAAAGGATTCAAGCTTCTTCTCAAACCTCTCAAAAAGGGTCAAAGAGTCTGCTACCCCACCTGCGAAACCCACAAGGATTTTATCATGGTATATCTTCCTTATCTTCCTTGCACTCTGTTTCATTATTGTCTCTCCTATACTCACCTGCCCATCTCCACCGAGAGCTGCCTTGTTTCTCCTCCTCACTCCTATAATTGTTGTTGAATTTACTTTCATCTCACCTCCTTTAAACTAATCACCTTTTTATAAAAACTATCAAAGAGTCATGGGTATGACCACCAAAGACCCCATATCCTTTGCTTAAATTTATATTCAGAGAGTCTAAATAGGAATAGAAGATGTAACTGAAGAAATTCTTATCCATCGCTTCTACCCTTACTATATAAAAGGTGTCAGGAGTAGAAAAGTAAGAGGAGTAGGTATCAGAGAACAAAGGAAGTATGGTATCCTCCCCTTTTGCTGGGATGGGAAGCCTTCTGGGGTCCATCAGGGAAAGGGTCTCCTGTTTTGTCGTATCCCATACAAAGGCATATACCCTTATACCATAGGCTCCTTCACTCCTTGACCATACAAGAGGCACAGAGTCTTTGAGGGATAGGGTATCGAAATTTTTAGGGTATAGAATCCTAAACCTCCCAGGGATTCCTGTCTTGGCTCTCACTGTATCATCCCAGGGCATCACTACTTCAAGAGAATATTCTATATCAGGTCTTAAAAGGGATGTGTCTATATCTGCATAGTAAACGATATGGGGATGCTGACTCCACTCTTCCTCCTTTTCTTTAAAATCTACTACCGTATCTTTAAAATAGAGCCGAACCTTAACCCCTCTTACTCCCTGTATAGAGAGGGTATCCTCTACAGAATAGGTGGTCTCTACAAAAGCCCTTTGTAATGTCCTTCCTGCATCTAAGACAAAAAAGACAACAGGTAAAGCTTCCCTTTCTTCTTTCTGTCTTTCACACATAAAACCTAAAAGGGATAGAAGAACGAGTAGTCTCTTCATCAGAAGCTACCTTCTATTTTTATTGAGGGGAAGAGGGGGAGTTGATACATAGCCTTCTTTAAAGGAGGGGTGACCGAGTAGTCGTAATAATAGAAGAAAATATTTTTATGGTTGTAGAGGTTTATAATCTCTAAGCAGACTTTAAACTCCCCCCATCCTATGGAGAAACTCTTTGATAGAGAAATATCCAACCTATGGTAGGTAGGATAACGGACAGAGTTCTTCTCACCAGGGATACTCCACCACAAGTATCTATATTCTCCTGTGATGGGCTCCCAGTAATATCTTGCAAACCTCGCTACTATGGGTGTATAGGGAAGACCTGTTCCTATATTAAATTTTAGAGAGACCCTCCATCCCTTGCCAAATCTATAGCCCCCTACAATATTCAATGAATGGCGACGGTCGAATGATGTGGGATACTCCTTCCCATCCCTCTCAAACTTTGAGAATTCTAAGGAGTAGCTTATCCATCCTATCCAATCCCCTACATCCCTTTTTAACAAGATATCAAGCCCATAAGCCTTTCCAGAAGCAGAGAGGAATAGAGTATTCGGTATATTTAATGGGTCTAAGTAGTCATTGAAGACTAAAAGGCTCTGCATAGGTTTATAGTAGATTTCGACCTTCATCTCACCCTTTTCCGAGATTTTCTCTATCCCGGATATTATATGATAGCAGGATTGGGGTTTGAAGGAACCGTAGATGGGTATCCAGAAGTATGTGGGAAGCATCCCCCATTCTGGGAGGGTAACCGCAATAAACTGATTGAATCTACCTGTAGCCAGAGTTAGGGCTGTATTTCCGCTGAGAAAGTATTTAGCACTAAACCTTGGACTGGGAACTATATAGGTCCTATGAAGGGTATCTGGGTAGTCTACATAGTAGAAATCCCACCTGAGTCCAGGTTCAAACACCCATCTCCTGGATGGTTTGAGTCTATCAGAGATATATATCCCTGCATAGGAATTATGATGATTATGGACATTCAGATAGAGGATTATAGGTCTCTCAAGGTCATAATCAAACCCCCCTACCTGACCTTCAAGACCAACAGTGAGTCTATGCTTATCAAATACCCATACCCCCTCTCCTCTTGTCTTACATTGATTTATTCTATTACATACCTTTAGAACATTTGCCATTCTCAGGTTTGCCTCAAAATTTGTATAAGAAAGGTTAAAATTCAAATACCTCTTTTCGCCAAGAATCTGTTTTAGGGTTAGGGAGGCTACTCTATTATACCAGTCAAAATCTATATCAAACCCCTCAAGGTTATAGGAGAATACATCCCCTGATATGAATCCAGAGCCTCTTAAGATAGTATTTTTAAAGGGTTCTACCCTTATACTCCCCTGACCATCATAGAAGTGGTAAGGGAAGTCAATATTGAGTAGTTTGAGGGTCTTATCAAAATAGGTATGGCGAAAAGAGAAGAGAAAAAAAGGGCTCCCAACTCTTAAAGATGTGGCTAAAACACCAAGTTCCATAGCTCCAGATAACCCTTTACTCTTAGAGACCTTTGATTCCACTTCAAGCACTGAGGAGAGTCTTCCCCCATACCTCGCAGAGAAACCCCCTGTAAGAAATCTTGCACTCTCTATCGCATCAAGGTCAAAGGTGGAAAATAGACCACCAAGGTGGAAGGGCATATATACCTCTGCATCATCAAACAGGACTATATTCTGATCAGGTCCACCACCTCGAACATATAATGCAGATGAGAAATCTGATGTTGCAACTACCCCTGGTATAGCCTGAAGGATTCTGAAGAGGTCGGATTCTATAAAGGTTGGAGTGAATTCAAACTCCCTTGTTCGTAAGGTATATATACTCGGTCTTGCCTCCTCTTCAAATTCTGCCCTCCTTGCTGTCACCCTTACCTCCTTTAATCCAATCGGTTTTAAGGATAGTTTCCTATCCACCCTCTTCTTCTCTTCTGATTTCAATTCGATATTAACCCTCTCCTCCTTATAGCCTATCATAGAAAAGACAAGGACATACCTCCCTTCAGGGATATTCTCTATGCGGTATCTCCCCTTCTCATCGGTCACAGTTCCAAAGTCTGTATCCTCAAGATAGACATTTACCTGAGGCAACGGGTTATGAGTCCCTGCATCCCATACCCTACCTTCAATGATTGCGCCAGAGAGGAGGAGAAGAAGAATATTCATTCTAAAGATATAAGATGGTAACCTTGACCTATAGAGATACTCTTAGATATCGCTTTGGTAATATAACCCTTTGATGTTCTTATAGCCTGCTCCATATCCATTCCAAGAGCTAAGAGTGCAGTAATAGCAGATGAGAAGGCACAACCAATCCCATGAACCTCCTTATCAATCCTCTCTCCTCTGAATTCCTTAAAATCCTTTCCATTGTAGAGGATATCCACAGGTTCTCCTCTTAAGTGTCCACCCTTCACCAATACATACTTAGCTCCCAATTTATGAATCTGGACTGCAGACCTTTTCATATCTTCTAAGGACTCAATCTCCATACCTGTAAGGATAGAGGCTTCGAGAATATTAGGAGTCACAAGAGCAACAAGATTTAAGAACCCTTCCTTTAATATCTCCACACCTTCCTCAGTCAGGAGTCTTCTTCTATTCTTAGAAAAGATGAGAGGGTCTAACACTATATTTAGAGTCTGAAACTTCTTTAAATAGCTACCTACAACCTCTACTATCTCTCTATTACATAGCATACCTATTTTTATCCCATCTATCTTTATATCCGAAAGAATGGAATTTAACTGATTTTCCACCAATTTAAAGGAGAGAGGATAGACCTCTTCTACCCCTTTGGTATTCTGAGAAGTGATGCCAGTGACTACACATACCCCATAAACACCGAAATGGGTAAAGGTCTTCAAATCCTGCTGAACCCCTGCTCCTGATGAGGGGTCAGAACCGGCAATAGATAAACAGACCTTCAATTATTCAGAAAGGAGTCTATCTATACAGGCCTTAAACTCTTTTACCATCTCAGGTCCAAAGCCTGTATCTTTATAAACAATCTTCCCATCCTTATCCAGGATAAGGGTGTAGGGGATACCCTCAGGTGCATAGAGTCTTATAATCTCCTCGTTCCCTACAAGGACAGGATAAGGGACTTTATGGCTCCTTACAAAATCTCTTAGACGGTAAGAGTAGTCTATTCCTACCCCTATAATCTCCAACCCTTTTGGATGATACTTCTTATAGAGCCTCTTCAGATAATTCACTTCAGTTGTGCAAGGGGTTGTCCAGGTTGCCCAGAAATTTACCACTGTCACCTTTCCCAATAGACTCCCTATCCTTGTATATTCACCTTCTAAGTCAGGGAGGTCAAAGTCTAAAAGCCTCTCCTTAGGTGGTTCAGGGAAAGGAAACTCCTTTGGTCTCTCTGGAGCAACCTTTTTCTTCATACATCCCGAGACAAGGAAGAGGGCTGAGATTAATAAGATTAACCTTTTCATTCCTCTAAGAGTTTTTTAATCTCTTCTTCAAACTGAGACATAGGTGTAACTCCGATATGATAATAGGCTATTCTATTTTCCTTGTCAAGGAGGAGAGTAGTGGGAATAGCTCTTATCCCATAGGCGTCTCCTATATCCTTGGTTCCTATCAGAACCGGGTAGTTCATCTTATATTTCTTGGCAAACTTTTCTAAGGCATCCCTTCTATCCAGACCGACCCCTAATATCACCAGCCCCTTTTTTCTATATTTTTTATATAGAGAAACAAACCCTGGTATTTCCACCCTGCAGGGTCCGCACCAGGTAGCCCAGAAATCTACAAGCACCACCTTGCCCTTATAATTGCTAAGAGTATGATTTTTACCCTTCAAGTCTGGGAGGGTGAAGTCTAAGGCAGGAACCCTCTCAGGTTTAGACTCTTTATGAATATCCTTTGAGATAGTATTCTCTACAGTCTCTTCCTCTCTCCTCTCCTCTATTACTTGCTTCTCTACCTTCTTAGAACACTTAGGCATAAATAGGAGAGATAGAGTAAGGATTAAAGCAATCTTCAATGTCTCCTCCCTTCAATATATCTTTCTGCCATAAAGGCAGCCAAGGCTCCATCCCCTACTGCTGTGGCTATCTGACGCAGAGGCTTCTTTACTACATCCCCTGCAGCAAATACCCCTTGCACAGAGGTCTCTAAGTTTTTATCGGTAATGATATAACCCTGCTCATCCACCTTCAATTTCCCTTTTAAAAAGTCTGTCTGGGGAGAAAATCCCACATACACGAATACCCCTTTGGCAGGGATATCTCTCTCCTCCCCTGTCTTACGGTCTCTTATCCTTACAGACTCTACCATATCTTTTCCATCTATGGAGAGGACTGTATGGTTTAGATAAAATCTTACATTCTTATGAGTGGATACTCTCTCCTGGAGAACCTTTTCAGCAATGATATAGGGGAGGAACTCCACAAAAGTAATAGACCTGACAAATTTTAATAAGAACAGACCCTCCTGCATTCCTGAATTTCCACACCCCACTACTACAATATCCTTATCCTTAAAGAGTGGACCATCACAGGTAGCACAGTAGCTCACTCCCCTTCCTCTGAATCTATCCTCTCCTGGCACACCAAGCCTCTTTGGGATACTCCCGGTAGCAATAATTAAGGATAGAGCCTCATACACTCCTTTATTGGTCTTTACTATCTTCTTCTCTCCATCCATTTCTACATCCTTTACTTCCTCAAAAACAATCTCTGCACCCCATTTCTTTGCCTGATGTTCAAACTTCTCCATAAGAGAGCCTCCAGAGATACCATCAAGATAACCGGGGTAATTTTCTATCAAATCGGTAGTAGAGGCTATACCTCCGCAAGAGAGCTTCTCTATGAGTAGGGTCTTGAGCCTTGCTCTCCCTGCATATATAGCGGATGTAAGTCCTGCTGCACCTCCACCTATAATAATCAAATCATACCCCTTAAACATAAATCGATTATAGAAGATATTACTCTTTTGTCAATATAGATAGGCACAAGGAGAGAAAGGTTGACATTGAGGTTTATCCCAATATCCTCAATAGTATGTGGCTTTTGGTATTCTTGATTTCTATAAATGGGTATCTTAAGCTGGCTGATAGATATTTTAACAGGGGTGACTTCCCTGCTGCCCATCATATCTATCAGCATATCCTCTGGGAATATCCTCACCTCTACTCCTCCCCTTTTCTTATAAATCTTGGGCGCACTCTCTTCCACTTAAATAGAGCTGATGAGGCTCTCTTTTATTTCAAAGAGGCTTTAGGATGGGCACAGAATAATAGAGAGAAGGCAACCGCCCTATTCTGGTTAGGTCAGGTATCCTTTGCTAAAGGGGAATATCTTGAGGCTGAGAGATACTTCAGTAGGTCTTTAAAATACAGTAAAAAATTTCCCTTAGACCTCCTCTACTCTTTTGGGCTCTCCTCTTATTATCAGGGCAAATTCAGGGATGCCCTCAACCTTTTCCAGAATCTTTATGAACAACCCCAGAATCGTTATCCAAGGGATAAAATCGCCCTCTTATTGGGGCTATGCTGTCTTGAGATGGGTAAATTAGAAAAAGCCCGGCTCTACTTAGAAAGGACTTCAACCCCTGAAGGTCTATATCTATTAGCTCTAACCGAACATCTTCTGGGTAAGGATTCTAAAACCGTTGAACTATTAAAAGGAAGCCTTCCTATCCTCTCTCCAAAACTGCGACAAAAGTCCCTGCTTCTCTTATCTAAAGCCTATATAAATCTGAAAGAGTATGACTCTGCCCTTTCCCAATTATCTCGGCTGATAGAGGATACGGCAGATTATTTAAAGGATTACGCCTTATTCACTACAGGTCTTATCCATTTCCAGAGGGGAGACTACAAGAAATCCATTCTCTCCTTTGAGAAGCTTTTAAAAGCATTCCCTCACTCTCCTTTCGAAGAGCAGACCCTCTCTCTACTCACCAAGGCTTATGCAAAGGATAGGAGATATACCAAGGTTATAGAATCCTTTAAGAAATTAGACCTTTTATATCCTGAGAGCAGATATAAAGAAGAGGCTCTCTATGATGCTGCATACAGTTATTTTAAAATAGACGCATTTGATGAAGCCTATAGAGCGTTAAGGGATTTTTTAAACCTCTTCAGTGAAAGCAGATACCGTGCAGAAGTGATGTGCCTCCTTATCCGTTCCCTTATCAGGTTAAAAAGAGAAGAGGAAGCCCTTAAATGGAGCAAGAGGGTGATAAAGGAGTATCCGGATACACCTTTCTCTCAAGAGGCACTCCTCCTTGCTGGGGATATATATCTAAAAGAGAGAAAATTTTCCCTGGCACGCGCAATGTTTTTTAAAATAAGAGAGGGTAAATATTATCCTAAGGCATTGAAGAAGATAGGCGATACCTATTTCACTGAGAAGAGATACTATAAAGCTATAGGTTTTTATAAAAAGGCTGCAAGGGAGAATCCACCTGCATCTCTATTGGATGCAATCCATTACAAGATAGAGCTCTCATATTTTAAATTGGGCAGATATCCCTCCTATCCTGATTTTGTCCATAGCTTTATCAAAAAATATCCAAATTCGAAAAGGGTTATCTCACTAAGAATCAAGTTGGGGAGATATTTCTATGACCACAAGGATTATAATAGAGCAATAGAAGAACTTAAAGACATTTATAGCAGTGAGGCGATAAGACTTATAGCCAAGTCCTATCTAAATCTGGGAGAGGAGAGTATGGCTCTATCTTATTATAGTAAGCTTGTAGATAGATTTCCCAAAAGCAGGTATGTTCCGGAGGTCTTACTGGAAATGGGCAAGATATATCAAAAGATAGGGAGATTTAAAGAGGCGAGGGTGGTATTGAATAGACTTATTAAAAGATATCCAAAATCAAAACTTTTAAAAGAGGCATATTTAGAGATGGCGAGGTCTTATAAGGATGAATCCAACTGGGTTAAGGCTGATAGATTTCTGGATATCTCTATTCAGAGATTCGGTCCTTATCCTCAAGCATTTTTAGAAAAAGGGGAGATAGCAAGGGGCAGGGGTAACCTTTCACAAGCTAAGGACTACTTTATTCGTGCGTCTGACCTTTTTAAAAGGGATAGAAACCAATCAGCTCTGGCTCTTCTCAAGGCTGGGGAGTGTGCCCTTGATTTGAATGAGATAGAAGAGGCAAGAGAGCTCTTCACCCAGGCAGGGATAATTGCTACAGATGAGAGAATCCATATAGAGGTTAAGAGAAGACTTTCTAAACTTAGTGAATAGGAGAAGGTATCTTTTCATAGATTTAATAAGATTCTTAGCCATCCTTTTAATGATTCAAGGTCATACCTTTAGGGCTCTCCTTTCTCCTTCTGTAAAAAATTCTCCCTGGTTCAGGGTGCATGAATTTATCCATGGCATAACCGCTCCTCTATTCCTATTCATTGCAGGGTTTGTATTCCTCATAGCTACTAAGAGGAGATGGGCGGATTATATCAGAGTAGGAAGCCCCTTTGGACATAGAGTATGGCGGTACTTCTCCCTGGTTATGATAGGATACTGGCTCCATCTACCTTACTTTTCCCTTTATAAGACCATAACTGATAGACAGGCTTTATTATCCCTATACAGAGTGGATATTCTCCACTGTATTGGAGTATCCCTTTTTATCATTCAGATTTTGGTTATTATTTTAAAGAGAGAGAAAGTAGTCAGCCTTTTAGCTCTTATATTCGGATTAGGCTTTCTATTCTTAGCCCCTATTCTCTGGAGGATAAAAATTTCAGGACCTCCCTTTTTAATAGCCTATTTAACACCTCAATACTCATCCCTGTTTCCTCTCTTCCCCTGGGCAGGTTATCTATTCCTGGGAGAGGCAACCTCTGCTCTATTTCTCCACTTTCAGAGGCTGGGTAGAGAGGGGATATTTATAAGGACAGCTCTTATTATAGGGATAGGATTGACAACAGGAGGGGTCTTTTACAACAAGTGGACCCATATAGAACTCATCCCAAATCCTGTATCTCTATTAACAAACTTAGGGATGGTTCTAAGCGTTCTCGGAGGGTTCTGGTTCTTAGAGAATTCAAAGTTTCTTAAAAAGATAGCCTTCTTAGGTCAAGAATCCTTAATGATGTATGTAGGACATTTAGTGGTGCTCTTTGGTTCAGTTCTCAATAAAGGTATTGTCTACTATTACCATTCTCTATCCCTACCCCAGACCATACTAATATTCCTTTTACTTCTAAGTGCAATGATAGGGATAGCCTATCCCTGGCACTGGTTAAAGACTCACAGGATTTTATGGTTGAAGAGTTTACAAAGGGCAGGGGTAGTTCTATTTCTCATTCTCTTTCTCATTAAAAGGTATTAAACTTCTTATCACTGCACGGAATAAAAGAAAGAGGGGATGGATTCTTGCCCAGATAAGGTTTATCAATTTCCAGATGCCTTTTTCTAAATCTATTCTTCTATTTCCCCTCTCTATAATTATCACCTTTCCCAAAATATCCTCTCTTCTTACAGGAGAATCCTGCCAAAAAACTGAATCGCCTTTAGTAATGATAAAACCACCTCTTATCTTGTTTATGCGGTGAACAATCAACTTATCTGGTAGAGAGGAATAGAGGACAATATCTCCTATTTTTAAATGATTTACAGGTCTAACTGTTAAGTAGTCTCCATCTTTAATGAGGGGTTGCATACTATAC